>NZ_CP049990.1:3000000-3191899 GCF_011388195.1 Pusillimonas sp. DMV24BSW_D
TTTTTCGTCGGGATGAATTTTCACCAGGCGCCCCTGCACACCCAAAAAATTACTTATCCAGGCAGCGGCAAGGTCACCTTCATCGACAATTCTAAGACGTCGCATGCCGGCGTGAATTTCACTCACAACACTCTCATCGTCCTCGATAACGTCAAGCGGGATATCCATCCGCAACATTCCTTCGCCCTTAAGCACCAAATAACCAAAACTCAAGCTGAGTTGAATCTCTTTCAACTTTGGTCTCTGTTTTGCACTTAGGGCGCGGCCATCCTGATCAACAATTAACCAACGATGATGATAAGGTTGCGCCTCTGGATCAGGAAGCGGCTCGCATTCGTAAATAGGGCAATAACCAGTTAGCATAATGACGATTATGAGATTGACGAGTATTCAAAACCAGCGGTCAAGAAGCGCTAGCGCCCGATTAGGCCCTTCAGCGCTTCACCTATGTTCTTCACCGGATCATTCGCAGCAGGCTCAGACGCAGTTGCCGCACCGTCGTCAGCAGGCTTTGTCTGCCCTTCAAGCAAACCTTTCAGCCCACTTTCGAGGCCTTGCTCAAGCACCCGCTTAATCGCCGCTTCTCCAATTCCTTTCCATTCAACGCCATAATTCAAAGCATTAAACGGGCCGTTTACACGCAGCGGTACTGTCACACCCCGCAACTGGGCCAGTTGCTCGGCACCCTGACCACGCAACGTATCAACGACACGCACATTGACAACCAAATCGATGACCTGCCTGCCGACATCGATGATGGCAGGCTTACCTTGCGTAATACGCAATAACGGCGCCTGTATGGCCAGTTTTCTTAAGGTACCGACACCCTTGGCAAAACGTAAATCAGCATCTAGCGACGTGAATGTCGTTTCTTCATCGAGGTTCTCCGAAATGCCCAAACTGGACCCCGTACCCCCAGACAAATCTTTTATGGCTTGCGAGGCACGACCCAGAATCCGGGGTAAATCGATTCCTTTTATTGCACCATCTCGCACCGCAATTTTAACGTCGCCGGCGAGCGCCGACGGTAACGCCCGAACCGTTTCCCCCTGCGTCGACAGACGCAGCGATACATTACCCGTACCCGTGACACGCTCTTCGCCGGTAATCGCCCGCATAAGCGGGCCCACCGAAACAGAGGACAGATTAAGCTGAGTTGAAAACTCATTGGCTACCGTTGCACCGGCTTTACCAGTGAACGAACCATCATAGAGCTTGCCGGTTAAACGGGTTACATCGAGGCGCCCCTGTTTGGCAAGCACTGCAGCAACAACATCGGATGCTTCAAAGCCCCTGCCGGCCAGCCGCCCGATTTTGGCGTTGGCGGTCAGGTTAAGCTCATTCAGGAATGTAAGGTCAATTAATGCCGGCTCTGGCGCTTTTACAGGCTCGCCTTTGGCGGCGCCCTGATTCGCCTGTTCTTCTACAGCCTCATCCGACTGATTTTCCGACGCCTCGCCCTTGGCGTTTTCTTCTGATTTAGCCACTTGAACAGGCGGAAACAATTTATCGAAATCCAGCTCTTCAGCATTCAGGTCGAGATTGATCACCGGCTTATCAAGCTGATCGACCCTCGTTTTAAGACTTAGCTGACTTCCGTTCAGTACCGCGTTCATATCACTCGAAAGCGTGCTTTTAAGAAAGTCGACTGCCAAACTGCCGATAAGGGGGAATTCGAACCCCTGGTCTCCCAGCACCGGCGCGTTGATTTGGACGTCGCCTTTAATTGCAGTGAGCCCTAACTGTTCGTTAATGGCATTCCAGCGTACAGGTGATGACATATCAACTTGAATTAAACGATCACCCTGCTTTAAATTGCCATCAACTTTAAGCTCTTTCAAATTCAAATCCAGTGCATTCCCGCTCAACCCCGTCATTTCCAACGCCACGCCCAGAACCGACTCACCCTCAAGCTTCAGTGTGCCCAGAACAGTTTCACCTTCGGCCTTTTCCGGTGAAATCAACAAGCGGGGAGCATCAAGTTCGATTAACGCATTCCCGTCGGGCATATCGCCGGAACCCCGGATGGCAAGATCTTGTACCTGCAACTCACGACGACTGGGGTCGACACGCAACCTGGGTGCAGTAAGCTCAAGGCTTAAAGATTCAACCGGCGTTTTGCCGGCAATGCGCCCTTGCATTTCAAAATCAAGATTCCCAGCATTCAGGTGCTGACTGAAGGCGCTGTAAGCCAGATTGCCACGCAGTGAAGCACTTTCGGCCTGAAATGGATGCACTGAGCCAACCATACGCACATTGATCCGCTGAGCGGAATATTCTCGCTTAACCGGGTCGATACGCACCGCAGCCTGCCCTTGAATTTGAGCGTCGGTGGCCGGCAGACTTCCTTGCAGGCGCCCATTTAACGATACGTCGAATGGTTGATCGAACGTGATACGCCCCGTATTCAGCTGAACCCCAACGATGCGAATATCGTAGCCATCCTTCGCATCAAAATAATGCACCTCGCTGTTGCGAAGCTCCAGGCCTGCGATATCAATCTGCAAATCAGTACGTTCGTCGGGTACGCCCGTTGCTAAATCGGAAGCTTGCGCTTCAGGGATACCCAGGGGTTTGGCAGGCGGCGCGAGAATTTCAGTTGCCTGGGCTACCGCTGCATCTGAACCCGTCGCGTGGATCAGATCCTCGAAATTGAACTCACCTTCGGGAGAGCGCTTTAGCCACGCCTTAAGCCCGTCGAGCGCAATGTGATCGACTACCAATCGATTTGACACCAATGGCCATATTGCAACTGCAATGCGTGCGTGGTCGATTGACGCAAACACCGAATCACTGTTCGGTTCGGAAATCGAGATTTTATTTACGGTAAGACCAAGACGCGGAAACACCGACAACGCAATATCGCCGTCGATACTCAACGTACGCTGATAGCGCTGAAATACCTCGTCCTGAACGCGCGCTTTGTATGAATTGGGATCGAATGTTAGAAGAAATACAGCAATACCCAGCAGTACCAGGAAAAAGACTGCCACCAACCCAATTAATACACGCTTGATCCAAACTTTCATGAAATGCCTTTGACTCCGGACGCGCCGTGCCATCTGTGTTCGCAACTATATGTAATGCTAACGCAAGTGCCAACCCGATTCTGGATTGTTGCAATGGTTTACATAAGGATTACACGCAATTGTGCACAGAACCCGTTTCATATGCAAAACACTTACCCGACCGCAATTATCATATAAAGTTAGAAAATGGTCACGCGCGCCGTAAACCAGAATGTTTTGCTATGCTTGAGCACGCTATTTCAATTAAAACAAACCCGACATTCATCTAACACAGTTTTTGTGAGAAACTCATTATGAAACTTGAAACACTTGCCGTTCACGCCGGCTTCAAACCCGACCCAACAACCAAGTCGGTTGCCGTTCCCATTTACCAAACAACCTCATACGCATTCGATAGCACCCAGCATGGTGCCGACCTGTTCGACCTGAAAGTACCCGGCAATATTTATACGCGCATCATGAATCCCACTAACGGCGTGCTGGAAGAACGTGTAGCCGCACTGGAAGGCGGCGTGGCAGCCCTGGCGGTGGCATCCGGAATGGCCGCCATTACCTACGCAATCCAAACGATTGCCCAAGCCGGCGACAACATTGTTTCTGTCAGCAAACTCTATGGCGGCACCTACAACCTTTTTGCTCATACCTTTCCACGCCAAGGTATTACCGTTAAATTTGCCCCGCACAACGATGTTGCCGCCCTTGAGGCTTTAATCGACGACAACACCAAAGCCGTATTTTGCGAGACAATCGGCAACCCGGCCGGCAATATTGTTGATATTGAAGCATTAGCCCAAGCCGCGCATCGTCATGGTGTACCACTTATTGTCGATAACACGGTGGCATCGCCTGCATTGTGCCGTCCCATCGAATACGGCGCCGACATCGTGGTGCATGCGCTCACAAAATACATGGGAGGCCATGGCACCACCATTGCCGGTTGCATTGTCGACTCAGGAAAGTTTCCCTGGGCGGAGCATAAAAGCCGCTTCCCCATGTTGAACGAGCCCGATCCTTCGTATCACGGTGTCGTTTATACAGAAGCATTTGGCCCGGCGGCATTCATTGGTCGCTGCCGTGTCGTTCCCTTGCGTAATACCGGCGCAGCCTTGTCGCCATTTAACGCGTTCCTGATTCTGCAAGGAATTGAAACCTTGTCACTGCGGATGGAACGGCACAATGAAAATGCGCTGAAAGTCGCCAACTTTCTGAAAAATCACCCGCAAGTGTCCTGGGTGAACTACGGCGGCCTGCCGGACCATCCCGAACATGGTCTGGCTAAAAAATACTTTGGGGGTTTACCCGCAAGCATTATGTCGTTCGGCATCAAAGGCGGCCACGCTGCGGGCGCCCGATTTATCGACGCGTTGCAACTTATTCTGCGGCTGGTCAATATCGGCGACGCAAAATCGCTGGCATGCCATCCGGCATCAACGACGCACCGTCAGTTAGGCCCCGAAGAGCTGAAATCGGCTGGTGTTACCGACGATATGATTCGCTTGTCGATCGGTATTGAACATATCGACGACATTCTTGACGATATCCGCCAGGCGCTTGACGCAGCCAAAGCATAACTCAGAAGCTAACGCCACCGCGCCAGATACCGCGGGGCAACAGCCTCAAGGGGTGTGGGAATCATGTCAAGCGAGGCGGGCATAGGGGTTGCGCTTACGTTATCAACCTTCAACGACTCCAGATTATCGCGCGACATTAAAGGGTCTCCGGGCAGCTTTTCCAAAAAGCAAGCCTGGAGGCGCGCCACACTGGCCGGCAAACCAATGACGGGCCTTGGGTGCCCGCCCCACCGAGCCGCCTGGGCCACCAGTTCCGCCAGGGTATAAACTTCAGGCCCCGCTAAATCATACACTTGGCCAAAATGCCGGCTTTGCCCCATCACTGCGGTAATCGCTTTGGCCACATCGCCCACAAAAACCGGCTGCAGGCGCGATTCGGCCCCGGCTATGAACAAAACAGGCAACCAACAGGCCAATTGCGCAAACAGGTTCATGAACCTGTCATCGGGTCCAAAAACGACTGAAGGACGAAATATCGTCCAGTTACGCATTTGCGAGGCAGCGAAAATATTCTGAATTCGTGATTCGCCCTCCATTTTGGAGCGCAAATACGCACTGGGCGCATCTGTTGACACCCCCAGGGCACTAATATGAACAAAATGGGAAACCTTATACCGACAGCATAAGCGGGCCAGCATTTCCGGCAATTGCACATGCGCTTTGTCGAAATCAGGGCCCCATGGCGTACCGTTGCGGCTGTGCAGTACGCCTACCAGATTCACAACAACGTCGGCTTTTTCAACTAAAGGTGCCAGTGTCTCTTCCCGATGAACATCGCCTGAATGTAACGTGACAGTGGGCAGCGGCAAGAGCGCCCTTCCATGAGCGTAACGACGCGTTGGCACCGAAACAAAATGTCCGTCGGCAACCAGACGGGCGATCAAGTGGCGGCCAATGAAACCGCTTCCTCCTATTACCAATACTTGCATAATCCCTCTCCGTTTACCACCATAACCCAATCAACCGGCACTCATTTAACAACTAAACACTGTTCACGAAACTGCCGTGGGGAAACACCGTAAAACCGTCGAAACGCCGTGGAAAAGTGCGCTTGAGAGACAAACCCCGAGCGCCCCGCAATTTCCGCAATAGGCAAGGTTTGGGTCGACGGCATGGTGAGCAGGTCGCGCGCTTTTTCTAACCTCTGTTGCCAAACCGCTTCGGTCAGTGTCGAGCCAAATTGCACGAATAGACGCTCCAATGTACGAAGCGACATCCCCATAAAAGCGGCCAATTGCTCGCGATCAAAACCGGAATTCGCGGCCCTTTCCGAAATAAAAGCTTTCGCGCGCGCATAACGCAGTTGAGCGGTTGAGTCGCGCCCCCGGGAAACCGTTGTACCCATTGCCCGCCCGATGAGTGATTGAACACTCGTCGCCACGCAATTCGCCTGGCTTTGCACCGGTAGCTGAACAAATTTGGTCAGAATACTCACAAACGAAATCATGTCATACCGATCGAGCCGATGATTTTGACCGACCAGCACAGGCCCATGCAATCGCGGCCAACCTTTGCATTGCGCCATCTGTATATCCAAATCAACCAGAATCTGCCGCATTGGCTTTGAAAACCCGAACAAATAAGGCTGATCAGTGGCGTACAGCACCGCGTCTCCAGGTTCAAGCCACACTTTCTGACCATTTTGCAGAAAATAGCCACGGCCATCGACCAATACACTGGCGAACAAGGCATCTTTAGGCAGACGCCTGACCATCGACGGGCCACGCTCTATTTCATGCGACGAGCCGCGAATATCGCTTAAACGAACACGGCCCAAGTCGTAGTTGCGTTCGTATGCCTGCAAAGCAACGCCATTCAATTCCCGACACGTCAAGCCGATGAGTTCAACTGCATTATGTTCTTCCCAATATGCGATCCGATGCTCAGGATCAACCTGGTCGGTGGACGCCTCTGTTATCGGAACATATTGGCCGGATACTTGATCGACCAGCTTGTGCTTCAGTTGCATATAAATTGTCGCCCTGAGAAAAAACAAGCACAGTGTCTTTTTCTAGAATGACTAAGCATAGCACTGGTTTTATTGTTAAAGGAGACATGCCATGAGCGAATCAAAAGGAAATGAATTCTGGCGTTCAATTCCCCCAATCAAAGACGTATTCAAACCCGACGCCAAACCGGAAGCGTATATTTCAAACGCGGCCACCGACGACATGAAATACTACGTTCCGTTCAGTGAAACTGTCTGTTCGCGGCCGCTATGGATTTCACCATCCGAAAACAAATGGGCCGACATTCTGCGTGCAGATGCGCCCGGAATGGTTAATCGCCATTACCATCCCCACGAGGTTTTTGCCTACACCATCTCGGGCAAATGGAGCTATCTTGAACATGACTGGGTGGCGACCGCGGGTGACTTCGTTTACGAAACGCCGGGCGAAGGCCACACGCTGGTTGCACACGAGCACGAAGACCCGATGCGCGTATTCTTTATCGTTAAAGGGCCACTGATATGGCTGGACGAAGAAGGCAACTCCGAGGGCCATTTCGATGTTCACGACTACATAGCAATGTGCCGTGAACATTACGAAAAAGTGGGTATCGGTGCAGACTACATCAATAGTCTGTTCCGATAACCAAACGCAACCAACTACAGAGAGACCGCCACGGGAATGACTCGTGGCGTTCCGCGCCCCTGTTCTAAATCAGTGAGTAACTCCCTCGCCCTCTGCTTGGTTTGTTCAACGTTTTGCGATTTCACATGCTCGTAGCCGCGGATACCATCGGGCAATGCGCACAACGCTTTGATCGTTCCCATATTGGTAGCCGACACTTTGGGCAAAACACTGTCAAGCAGCGACTCATACCAGGCAATCAATTCACGCTCTTCACGACGCACTTTCAAGTAACCGAATGGGTCAAGCGGTGAACCGCGCAATGCTTTACCTTTCGCCAACACAGACAACACAGGGCGAATCCAGGGCCCCATCGCCACTTTCCGGTTCAGCCCAAACCAACGCATGAACGGTGGCTGAAGATTGAATTTCAACCGCACAGGGCCGGTAAACATTTCCTGAACGCGAGCTTTAAAGGTTTCCTGCATAAGTAGACGAGCAACCTCATACTCATCTTTATATGCCATTAATTTGTACAGATTGCGCGCCACTGTCTCTGTCAGGGTGCCGTCGAACTGATCGTTGGTGGCGCTTTGCTCAAGCTGCAAAACCTGCTTCAAACGATTAATGTAACGCGCAGCATAACGTTCACTTTGATATTCGATCAGATCGGCTACACGCAATCGAATCAAGGCTTGTAACCGTGCGCTTGTATCACCCAAACCCAGTTGGGCGACCAAACGGTCAACCCGGCTATCATCCAAGCCGCGGCGTGCGCGCTCGGCAACTCTGTCGGCATTGATGGTGTAGGGACGATGCAGCATCTGCGTCAATTTTTCGGGATCACACTGCGACATACGACCGGCACGGAACGCCAATAGATTCACCTCGATCTGGCGACCATTCATACGAATGGCCGTTTCGATGCTCTTGGCCGAAATAGGTAATAGGCCGGCTTGATAAGCCGCGCCAATGGTGACCATATTTGTCATGACGTAATCGCCGAACAGGCCTTCGGCAATGCGGCGCGCATCAACTACCACCACGGCCTTGCCGTCTGTCGCTTGCGCGATTGTGCCCACCATATCGTCTTTGGGGAGCACAATGCGCGGGTCTCGGATCATATCGGCACTGGGCATGACGTCGGAGTTCACTACCGCCTGCGTCAGGCCGGGCTTGGTACACGCCAGATTGTTCTTATCAACCGCCGCCAGCAGGTCAAGCGCCAGATACAGGTTGGCTTTACCGAAACCCACCCGGTTGGAAATCACCGGGCGACCGGGCGCAGAAATAATGAGGCTGGACAGCACCGCCCCCCACTTCTGGGCAGCCCCAGTCTGGTCGTAACTCTTCACCTCGCTGCCATCCAGCGTCGCGGCTTGCGCCAAAATTGCATTTGCCGTAATGACACCGGTTCCGCCCAAACCGGGAACATAGACGTTATAGGGGGTACTGATGGCCGGCAAAACAGGCTCGGGTAATGTGGAGGCATCAATTTCCTGCAAAGGCGGCTTGCGCAAACGCGTTCCCTCGCTGACTTCGACCGTCACAAAGGAGGGGCATTCGCCTTTAATGCAAGCCTGATCCTGATTACAGGAAGATTGATGAATTTGGGTTTTCGCGCCAAACTCAGTATCGACCTTCTGCAGCGACATGCAATTGGCCACCTGCCCGCAATCCCCACAGTTTTCGCAAACATCTTCGTTCACCACCGTGTATTTGGCGGGTGGAGGCAGCTTGCCGCGCTTTTGACGTCGGCGGCGCTCATTGGCGCACTCCCCATCATAGATCAGTACGGTCGTACCCTCAATTTCCGACAACTCAATTAAGGAGGGTTCAAGATCGGGGACCGTGCGAAGGGAAACTTTCGCGGGCATGGCTTTGCCGTTATAGCGTTCCGGTTCTTTGGCAATGATGACAATTTTTTTTACGCCTTCCAGCGACAGGTGCTGCACGAGGTCGTAAACAGAAGGCGACCCAACCGACTCTTGCCCACCGGTGTTCGCAATGACCCCGTTGAACATGATCTTGAACGTAATGTTCACCCCGGCTGTAACGGCAAACCGAATGTTCATGTAGCTTGAATGCATCAGCGCGCCATCGCCCAGGTTCTGAACAATATGTTTGCGAGAAGTATAAGGAGCCAGCCCAATCCAGGGCAGGCCCTCTCCACCCAATTGCGTCACCGCTTCAATACGTTTGTCGGGCCGCTCCATAATGGCCGCAAATACGTGACAACCCGGTGCGCCCCAGGCAATTTGACCCGGAGCCAGCTTGGTCGACACGTTATGAGGGCAGCCGGAACAGAAATTCAAGGTACGGCGCGGCTGGGCACCGTAATCGCGCTTCGCAATGTCATCCAGCTCTCCCAGACGGCAGCCCGACGGCGCCGGTAGGTTGATGTCTTTTGCCAACGCCCTGCTTAGCAAAACAGCCACCATATCGCTGTTCATGCCACCTTCCTGAGGGAACAGGATTTGGCCGTCCTCGTCGAACTTGCCAACAATTCGCATGGGACCAATCTCGCAAACAGCCCGCCCAATTTGCCGTTCAAGAAAGTCGCGTTTCTCTTCCACCACAATCAGTTTTTTCAAACCCCGGGCAAATTCCCGAACAAAATCGTAATCCAAAGGACAGAGCGCACCGATTTTGGCAACGCGAACACCAGCGGCCTGCAACCCATCCTCATCCAGGCCGAGATCTTCAAATGCCTGCATGGTGTCGGCATAGGACTTCCCTGCCGAAATAACACCAATAGTGTCGTGATTGCCGGAGACAGTAATGCGATTCAGATTATTCGCTTTGATATAGGCTAAGGCGGCGGCGTGCCGCTCAACATACAACTGGCGTTCGGTTTCAACGTTGAAGACTGGGAAAAACTTATGGTTGGCCACTTTCTTGAATGGCTTGCCATTAACATTGAGTTTGGGCGTTATTACCTTGAACTGATCAGGGCGAAAATGCACTACTTCACCACCGTCACATAGCGCCCCGACCAGCTTCAATGCCACCCAACAACCGCTATATCGCGATAGTTCGGCAGCATGCAAACCATACTCAAGAAACTCCGAAACGGTGGCTGGGTATAACACCGGCATACCATGATGTTCAAAGGCAAATTCCTGCTGGTAAGGCACGCTTGAGCTTTTTGCTTCGTGGTCTTCACCGCTTAGAATCACGACGGCCCCGTGTTCGCTGGTGCCGGCAAAATTACCGTGCTTAAGGGCATCGCCCGACCGGTCCACACCGGGGCCTTTTCCATACCAATAACCGACTACGCCGTCTACATCCGGGTGCGGATGCTCATTCAACATTTGCGTACCCATTAAGGTTGACGCAGCCAGTTCTTCGTTCTGTCCGGGCAAGTGTTTGATACCGTACTTATCCAGCATCTTGCGCGCCTGATTCAGCGCGATATCGTAACCACCCAAAGGAGACCCGGGGAAACCGGTAATGAACGCCCGGTTACTTAAGCCTGCACGCCGATCGCGTCGCATCTGCTCGATGGGCAATCGAATCAACGCCTGAATACCGCTTAAAAAAACGGCGCCGTTCTCTTGCTCATACCGGTCGTCCAGGGACGGGACGTCCACTTTCCGGCCCGGATCATTATCATTGCCTGGATGATCCGGCAGCAAACCTGCCTTACCCTGATCCAACCACGATTTGGCAACAAGATTCAGTGAACGATATTGAGTCATAGATTAAATTCCCGAACGAACGCAAAGAAACCAGCAAAAACACACCACAACGCCCGGCAAACGAGCGATGGATCAACTTATCAGCGTAGGGTAATATGGTGGGATCAATAAATCCAATAGATAGTTTATTTTTTACGTATAGAAATGATCTATACTAAATCATGGACTACACACATACCCTCGACGTTCCGTTGCTTAAAGCCTTTGTGGCCATTTATGAAACGGGCAGCGTCACAGCCGCCGCCGAGCGGCTGACACTCACGCAACCCACAATAAGTTATACGCTGGCCCGCTTGCGTGAGATTCTGAACGACAGGCTTTTTATCCGGGAAGGCCGCACCATGGTTCCAACCCGGCGTGCGCAGGATTGCTACGAAAAATTCCGTGCCATTTTGCATCAGATTGATGAACTGGTTGATCAGCAACGTGCGTTTAACCCCACACTGTCGAACCGCCGATTCAGGTTGGCCATGTCGGATATTGGAGCATTGGCGTTTTTACCGCCACTGCTTAAATACATTCAGCACAATGCGCCAGGTATCGAAATCGAGACAATGCAAGCGCCGCCGGAAACGCTCCCGGAAGCGTTGGCGTTAGGAAAAATCGATGCCGCCGTTGGGAATTTGCCGCTCATCGGCAAACTGACTGAAAGCGCGCTGCTATTAAAAGAGGAATACTGGTGTTTGCTGTCGTCGAGCCATCCCACGATCAAAACGCAATTGAGCCTGGAGACCTACCTGACCGCGCGCCACGCCCATGTATCATCGGAACTAACAGGCCACAAACACTTGGAGTCCATTCTTCGTAACGCCGGCATCGTCAGGAAAATTGCCCTGCAGGTTCAACAGTTCACGGTGTTGCCGCACTTAATCACATCAACGGATCTTTTGGTTATTGTGCCAGGCACCATTGGGCGCATGTTTGAAGGATATGGTGGCCTTAAATTACTGCCCCTGCCTTTTGAGGTGCCGCCGTTAGAGGTGCGGGTTCACTGGGATCGCCAGCAGGGGCAAAACGCGCCCCAAGCCTGGCTCATTGAAACAATCCGTAAAACGATGAGCAACCTTTAAACAACAGCGTTGCAGCAAGCCTTATCTCATCAGGCTGGGTAGCCATAACCCGATTCCCGGGAAAATAAGCACCAGGATCAGAACTGTGAACATCATTGCCAGGAATGGCATTGCTGCGCGGTAAACCGTTTTGATTCCAATACTTTCCGGCGCAATCCCTTTCATGACGAACAGCAGCAGCCCAAATGGCGGCGTGAGGAATGCCATTTCCATGGTGAGAAGATAAATAACACCCAACCAGATTAGGTCAATACCCACCGAATTAGCTACCGGGATAAAAAGCGGCACCGTTATCATGACCATGCTGACCTGATCGATGAAGCAACCCAAAATAAGCAACACCAGAATCATGGCTAGCAACACCATAAACGGGTCGGCGCCGGCATTGGTAATAAGGCTCACCATGCCCGAGGTGGCACCTGAAAAAGACAAAATCTGGCTGAAGGTGGTGGACGCCATAATGATGAAAAGAATCATGGCGCTGGTGCGGGCCGTTTCGCGCAAAGTAGCCCAAATAACCGACCAGCTTAAGCAGCGATACCCGGCGGCGGCCACAAATGAGGCAATAACACCCAGGGCAGCCGATTCGGTGGGTGTTGCAATACCACCCAACAACGAACCCACTACGACAATGAGAATACCGGACAAGGGAACCACGTAAATCAAAAACGGCATCCAGCGATCTTTCAGGCTGCGCTGTACGGGATCGTCGGCAGGGGCGTCTTGAGGCCGCAATTTCGCCCGTACAACGATATAACCGAAAAATAAAGTCGCCATGATGAGCGCCGGCAGAATACCCGCGATCAACAATCGCGAAATCGACATCCCCGCCAAACTACCTACCAGAACCGCCAAGGCGGAAGGCGGGATCAACATGGCAATCCCACCCGTCGCCATAATGGGACCCATCGATAAGGTGGGGTGGTAGCCCCGGCGCAACATCTCGGGCATGAGTGAACGACCCAACATGGCGGTGTTCGCAATGGTTGACCCCGATAAGGCCGAAAAAACGGTACCTGCAACTACAGCCACTACCGACATTCGCCCGGGTATCTTGGTAATAAGCCGTTCAATTGCATCAATTGCCTTAAATGCCATACCCGAGTGCAATAGAATTTCACCCATAAGGATGAACAATGGTATGGGGGCAAGATTATAGTTTGTAATGGCGGTGACCACGTTGCGGGTCATCTGAACCAACCCAACCTCGCCGCCCAGAAAAATGAAAGCCCCAACAATATTGACGCCAAAAAAGCTTACTGCTACAGGCAACCCCAGGAGAAGGCAAAATGCCAGCGTACCCACCAAAATCGAAAGTGCGACGGTCCATTCCATAATTTAAACCTGATTTCCTGAAGTTGCTGTTGAGGGATGAATCAGGCGACTCAAAAACAAAAGAAAGAACTCAATTGTCATTAAAGCCATGCCAAAGGGAACGAAAACGTTTACCCACCACTCTGGGATTGTGAACGATTTATAAACCATGCTGGAGCGCTCGAATGCGTTGATGGTTGCTATTGCACTGTAATAAAACACAATCAGGCAAATTACTGAACCCAACAACGAAGCCAGAAGAACAACGTACCGACCATATCGCTGGGGTAACACGGATGTTATGACATCGACACTGACGTGGCTTCCTTCCCGCAAAACCCACGGTGCGGCAAACACCGTTGCCACATACATAGCGTACTCTGTCGCTTCAATAACCCAAGGCATGCCGGAATCCATGACGTTGCGCATGAAAACGTCGGCCCCGATAAAGAAAGCCATTAAACCAAAAATGAACCCGGATATGACGGCAAGACAAGTGATGAGTCCATTGTATGCACGCGCGACAGGATTGGGGGATGCCATGGTAGGAGCCGATTGGATAAGATAGACACAAAACGCGCATCGGGCTGAATGCCCGATGCGCCACTAACAGAAACCGCAACGTTACTCTTTGGCCAGCAACTCACGCAGACGTGCAGCAGATTCAGGCGCAACTTCTTCTACCTCTGCCCAACCAGACTCACGTGCCTGGTTAATCCACTTTTCACGCTCGGCACCGGTTAATTCATAAACAACCATACCGGCGTCTGCCTGTTTCTTCTTCTCTGCTTCGTTAATGGCTGCGTTCTCTGCATTCAAACCTTCAAGCCACAGCCCCATTTCCGTCAGGAAGGCACGCTGCTCATCGGTCAGTGAGTTCCATTTGTCGAGGTTAACCAAAGCGTTCACCTCGACCTGATAAAAACCAGGGTCAACGCGTGCTTTGGTCACTTCGTGCCAACCTAAATCGAGAATGCCCTGAATCGGCCAACCGTAGCCATCGGCCACACCACGCTCCAACGTTGTATATACCTCGGACGGGGGCGTTTGGATGGCATTTGCACCCAACTTCTCGAAGAAGGAACGATAAACGGGCGTCACGCGAAGTGTAAGACCGGAAAGATCTGCTTTCTCGACGGGCTTGTTCACATACAAATGGAACGGCACCCCTTCACCCGAGCGTGCAAGGTACCAGACATTCATTTTCTTGTTGTGCAGCTCATTCAGCAGCTCCCAACCCCCGTTTTCACGCAACTCGCTCATGGGGCGTTCGGTAAGCTTGATTGCAGCACCTTCAGGCAGCAGGTTTGGATAAAACGCGCTGGTGACATAAGCCATATCGACAACACCCGACGACACGGCGTTACCGATTTCAAAAGGAGGAATCGCGGAAGGACCACCGATAAGATTAATTTGAACCAAACCTTTGCCTTCCTTGTTGACGTGCTCAACAAAACGCTCGAAAGGTTTGGCAACCACTGAACCCGGCTGGAACGCATTCACAGCGCGTAGTACGACTTCGTCGGCCGAAGCGGAACCCGCCGCAAAGATCGTAGCAACCGCCAGCGCACTGGCAACTTTCTTTAATAATTTCATTCTTCGTCTCCTGTTGTCTTACAAGCAAGTTGTGCTGAAGTCTGTCATGTAACGGCGGATTATTGAACTAGGACTTGCCCCATGGACTTCAGCGATAGCGTAATCGGCGCTATATGATTTATCCAATAGATAAATTGATTGTTACATATAGATGCAGCAAATAATTTTACACTTAAACTATTAAACGTTAAACAAGAAGTTTAATACATCACCGTCTTTAACGACGTACTCCTTGCCTTCGGCACGCATTTTGCCCGCCTCTTTCGCGCCCTGCTCGCCTTTACATGCGATGAAATCGTCGTAGGCGATCGTTTGTGCGCGAATAAAGCCTCGTTCAAAGTCGGTGTGAATAACTCCAGCCGCCTTCGGTGCGGTATCCCCGATACGAATCGTCCAGGCACGTACTTCTTTTACGCCGGCGGTGAAGTATGTTTGCAAACCAAGCAAGCGATAGCCTGCACGAATCACACGATTCAACCCGGGTTCGTCCATGCCCATATCCGCCAGAAACACGGCCTTGTCTTCGTCTTCAAGATCAGAAATTTCAGCTTCTACCGCAGCGCAAACCGCCACCACCGGCGCATTTTCGGCCTTGGCGTAATCCTGAACCGCCTTTAAATACGGGTTATTTTCGAAACCGCTTTCAATGACGTTTGCCACATACATACAAGGCTTGGCGGTAATGAAACACAAAGGTTTCAACAACAACAGGTCGTCCTCATCCAAACCCAAAGAACGCACGGCTTTCGCCTCATTTAAAGAGGGAATCACTTTCTCGAGCAACGACACCATCCTGGCTGCTTCTTTATCGCCCGCCCGCGCCGTTTTCTGGTGACGCTGAAGTGATTTTTCGGCGGTCGCCAAATCGGCCAACGCCAACTCTGTATTAATGACTTCAATGTCAGAAACGGGGTCAACACGCCCGGCTACGTGAACCACGTTCTCGTCTTCGAAACAGCGCACTACATGCACAATGGCATCGGTTTCACGAATGTTGGCAAGAAACTGGTTCCCCAAGCCTTCGCCTTTGGAAGCCCCTGCAACCAAACCCGCAATGTCAACGAACTCCACCACGGCGGGCAACACGCGTTCGGGCTTGGCGATTTCAGCCAGGGCCTGCAAGCGCGGATCGGGCACTTCAACCACGCCGACATTCGGCTCAATCGTACAAAAAGGATAGTTTTCAGCGGCGATACCCGCCTTGGTTAGCGCGTTAAATAAAGTTGATTTACCAACATTGGGTAAGCCAACAATGCCACATTGCAAAGCCATGGAAGTCCTTAAATTAAAGTCACATTCGATGCGCGATTGTAACCCGAGCAAAAAATTAGTCAGGCACGCTGTCGGAACAAGTGGAGGGCGCTTCGCCGCGCTCTTGCGGCATCACACGATTGTGATTACTGGGGTGGCAACCAACTGATCACCAACCAGATCACCAAAAGCGGGCCACCGTTAAAAATACCATGGAGCACCATCGCCGCACCGATACCCCGGCGCACCCGAAGCCAAGCCAAAGCCAAACCGGTAACCCATTGCGGCAACACCAGAAAAGGCAGTAACCACAATGGTGTTTCATTATAAGAAAAGTTACCTAAATGCACGGCGGCAAACAGCAAGCATGACAGATGTACCACCACCCCGAAATAACGGCGGTAGGTTTTGCGTAACCGCCAGGGTAGCGGCTTTGGAGCAGCACTCGACCGAAACAAATAGGGCCACCAGCACGCCAGCACAACCAACCCAACCAAAAAAGCCGAACCCCATTGCGGGCCTGATAACAAGGCATAAACGCTCACGGGTACGAGCCACAGCGCGTGCCCCGGCATGCGAAGGCCGTAGCGAAACACCAGTTCTTCCACGATGGGTGCCCAAACAAGCGCCTGCAACCAGGGCAAAGCGTCGAGACGCAAGCGGTGCTCGGCCCCGCCCGCGCCGGCGGCGGCAACGGCAATTGGCCCCAATACCACCATATTCATTAGCCAAAGCAAGCCGGCCCATTTCAGTAGCCGCGCAAAATCCAGATGAGCAAACCAGTCTTCCAGCCACCCTCTGCGCGCCGACCGGCCAGGCAAACGACGTAGATTGGGTTGCTTGATGAAGGCAATAAAGTCGCGCAGTTCAGCGGAAAATGAGGGCCACGCCACCTTAACTCCCATTGCCACTATGCAACTGATTGATCGCCTGCTCAAACCGGCCTTCAATTAAGGCAGGCACAACAGCACGGCAGCGATCGAGTGCAGATTCGATTTTTAACGTGTCTTCACGCCGCGGGGGATTCAACACAAAGCCCACCACCTGTTGATTCAGGCCCAGCGTACGAGGATGCCCGATACCGATACGCAAACGCCAGAATGCGGCGCTACCCAATTGGGATTGGATGTCGCGCAGGCCGTTATGCCCCGCATGACCGCCGCCTTGCTTCAACTTCGCATCTCCGGGAAGCAAATCCAGTTCATCGTGCAAAACAAGAACTTGCTCAGGCATCAGCTTATAAAACCGCATTAACGCGCCCGTTGCCTGCCCGGACCGATTCATAAACGTCATCGGCTTGGCAATGATAACGGCGTCGCCTTGAACACGTGCCTTGGCAACCCACGAAAAAAAAGATTTTTCAATGCTGAATTGAGCGGAAAGATCGCGCGCGACCTGATCGGCCAGCCAAAACCCGGCGTTATGGCGGGTAGCATCGTACTCCGGCCCCGGGTTTCCCAAACCCACTATCAATCTGATGCCAGTCGTCATATTGGCCTATGCTTTTGTATATTAAGCGCTAACTGTAAAACAAAACCCCTGACGGCAACGACCGGCAGGGGTTTCAGAACCCGTCGCAACGGGATATAAAACGCGAATGAATTAAGCGTCGTCGGACGAGGCTTCTTCACCTTCGGCTTCGTCGTCATCGCTACCACCAGCGTTCTTGGCGCCGCCCTTAACCAGGGCCACAGCCAATGCAGGGTTCGTATCGCCGCCGTGCGCAGCAAACGTAACACCCTTGGGCAAGGTAACCGCATCAAGGTGAACACTTTCACCCGCAACCATCTTGGCCAGATCAACCTCAATGAATTGAGGCAAGTTGGCGGGCAAGCAGGTAATTTCCAGTTCAGTCATCACATGACTGATAACCGCGCCACCCAACTTCACGGCGGGAGACGTTTCACCATTCACGAAATGCAGCGGTATCTTGGTAGTAATAACATGCGAGGCGTCTACACGTTGAAAGTCGATGTGCAAAACGAGCTGCTTGTATGGGTGCCATTGAACCGCACGCAACAATACCTTCTGCTCTTTGCCATCGACATTCATGTCGAGAATAGAGGCATGGAACTCTTCCTTGCGTAAGGCATGGAAAATTTCATTGTGATCAAGCTCAATGTTCAACGGCTTTTCTTCACCGCCGTAAACAATGGCGGGAACACGGCCTGCGTGGCGCAGGCGGCGGCTCGCACTCGTACCTTGTACGCTACGCAAAGTGGCATTAAATTTCATGGAAAACTCCAAATCGGGCTTTAGACCCAGAAAAAAACACAGCTAAATTGCTGCAAACACCTGCGGGAGGCCGCGACCAGCGCAACCCGCAGCCAAAAAATCAATCAACGAACAACGAACTTACCGACTCGGCATTCGAAATACGCAACATCGTCTCGCCTAACAGGGAGGCACATGAAAGCTGGCGAATCTTCCCACATTCTTTAGCCGGTTCCGAGAGCGGAATGGTATCAGTTACAACGAGCTCATCGAGATCGGAGGTGGTGATTCGCTCAACCGCCTGACCCGACAGAACCGGATGAGTACAGTAGGCATACACACCCAACGCACCGCGTTCCTTCAACGCCTGTGCTGCCTTGCAAAGGGTGCCGGCGGTATCGACCATGTCATCCATAATGATGCACGTGCGCCCCTCTATTTCACCAATAATATTCATCACTTCCGACACGTTGGCGCGCGGGCGACGTTTGTCGATAATAGCCAGGTCGGCTTCAAGTTGCTTTGCCAGTGCGCGGGCACGCACCACACCGCCGATATCGGGCGATACAACAACAACATCTTTATAGTTACGGCGCCAGATATCACCAAGCAAAATGGGCCCGGCGTAGACGTTATCAACGGGAATGTCGAAGAAGCCCTGAATTTGATCGGCGTGCAAATCCATTGTCATGACGCGATCCACACCCACCACCTGCAGCATATTGGCAACCACTTTGGCGGAGATGGAAACACGCGCGGAACGTGGGCGACGGTCTTGGCGTGCGTAGCCAAAATAAGGCAAGGCCGCTGTAATGCGGCCTGCGGATGCGCGACGTAGCGCATCGACCATTACCATGATTTCCATGAGATTGTCGTTCGTGGGCGCACAGGTTGGCTGCAGCACAAAGACGTCTTTGCCACGCACGTTCTCGTTGATCTCAACCATCACTTCGCCGTCTGAGAAACGACCTACCGTCATTTTGCCAAGCGACATATCGAGATGATTGACAACGTCAACGGCCAGACGGGGGTTGGCTGTGCCGGTAAAGATCATGAATCTGTCTTGTGCCATGATGAATGGTATAGATTCCGAAGCGTTAAATAAGAAAAGCTGTTGACCCGTACGCCCTATTCGGGGTCGACTCAACAGCTTGGCATTTATTGCAAGCCTTGCATAGGCTTCATACAAGAAGGCTGGCTGGGGAAGAAGGATTCGAACCTTCGCATGCTGGAATCAAAATCCAGTGCCTTAACCAACTTGGCGATTCCCCACCTAACTGTTTAACCAGTGATACAAAGGATGTTCCTGCAAACCCGAGCAAACCCAAGTGTTGCTAACGACCTTTGTACTGTCGTTTCCATAGCACGCTATTTTAGCGACAATTTTTTGTTGAAATGCCTGGGCGTGCTCAGTTGTTACAAATTCAACAAACAAACAAGCCCCGGAACCCGTCATTCTTGGCTTTAAACCTAGCTCAAGCAACAAATTATATGCTTGCTTAACAATAGGATAACGTGCCAAAACAATAGGCTGCAAGTCATTCCAACCATACAAGGGGCGCACCCCATTTTCCTGGCTGGTGCCAATAACGTTTAAACCGGCCGACTGCGCCACCCTTAACCTGTTATCGGCTAACTTTTGCCACTCAGCAAAGTCCGTAATTATGATGGGCTTTGTATCTCTTGTCAAATCAGGGTCGGAAAAAACGTGTCCTGTCGCCACGTGCAGAGCAGGTTGAACAACAACATAACTGACGCTGCTCAGCTCAACGCGTTGCAGATCTTCACCCACACCTTGCGCAAAAGCGTTTTGCCCGAATACAAACACCGGCACATCGGCTCCCAACGGCAGGGCCAAACGCATGAGCTCGGCACGCGACAAACCTGTTTTCCAAAGACGGTTCAGGGCAATAAGCGTGCTGGCGGCATCGCTTGATCCGCCCCCCAGGCCACCACCCGAAGGAATGGCTTTGCGATACTGAATTTGTGCCCCTAACTTGACGCCCGTTGCCGATTGCAGCGCCCGTGCCGCCCTGACAACCAGGTCGTCGTCTGAACTCAGTCCGGCCAACGGTGACTCACAGACAATCTGCCCGTCGGAACGTACCTCAAAATCCAGGTAGTCACACAAATCAATAAAGCGAAAAACAGACTGCAGGAGATGATAACCGTCGGGGCGACGCCCTGTGACGTGCAAAAACAAATTCAATTTGGCGGGAGCCGGAACGTCGTAAAGCGCAGACAAATTTATGCCCCATCAACAACCAAACGAACACGAACCTGTTGCGTATCATGACGCCGTTCAAGCACGAGCATACGGGGCCCTTCATTGTCGTAACGGGAAAGCCTGACCGCCCAGCCATTCGAAACAAGCGCCGTCGGCCGCCCATTTTCGCCTCGCGTTACTTGGGTTGCCGCTGCATCGACTTCCCCTTGAAGCCACTGTTTAAGCCCCCGTATGGGCATGTCGGTTCCCACAACCTGTGCCAAAAGCGCATCGGCATCCGGCGCAACCTCGCGGGAACCGTCGCTTCTAATCAAGACCGCTCGCGCGGGACTGATTTCCACCCTGACCAATACCGACCCCATAGGGTTTGCCAAATCCAGCTGTTGTGTTTGACCCGAATCGCGCCAGGCGAACCCCCCCTGCACGGCCTGCGGCGCCGTACCCGGCTCAGTGACCGTTACGGCAAACCGCCCGGTTCTGCTAAATGCCGAACGGTCGGTACCCTGAATCGCCGGCGGCGATGCGCATGCCGCCAGGAACGCCAATAGCGAGAGAACAACCCACACACGCATGAAGAGCCGCTGCGACATGCTTATTCGGCCCCAAGCCGTTCAATGGTTTTAAGCAGGGTTTCGTTACTTGCATCTTTTTGCTTACCCTGCTTCCAGATATCGCGCGCTTCGTCTTTTCGGCCCATCACCCACAACACCTCGCCCAAATGTGCCGCAACCTCGGCCTCAGGCAAGATTTCAAATGAGCGCTGCAAATATTGCAACGCAGACTCATAATCGCCCGTACGATAAAAATACCAACCTACACTATCCAGAATGTACGGGTTATCAGGCTCCAGTTGCAGCGCCTTTTCAAGTAAAGCCTGGGCTTCGTCCAACTGTGTATTCTGTTCAACAAACGTATAGCCCAAAGAGTTGTATGCATTGGCGTCGTCGGGCGTGAGCTCGATAATTCGCCGCATCATTTTTTCAAAGGCGTCGTACTTGCCCTGGCGCTCGTAAAGCATTCCCAAGTCGTACTTGATTTCCGGCGTATCAGGTAATGCTTTGTCGGCTTTCTCAAGCGTTTCAACCGCCAGGTCTGTACGCCCGGCATCACGATATATCGAAGCCAACGTCAACGCCGCTACGGTCCGCTCCTGATCATTCTGGGGCGCAATCGCATCGATCACTCCACGCGCCTGCTCCAGCTTGCCCATTCGGCCATACAACACCGCTTTGTGAATTTGCGATTGAAAAATCAAGGAAGGATCGTCGATGAGGCTCAACTGTTCGATCGCTTCTTCGAGATTGCCCTGGCGCTCGGCAATTCGCACCAGCATCAGCCGCGCGTCGGAGGCGTCTGCTATCGCATTACTGGCTTTATCGTCAATCGACTCGCGCCGCTGCATTTGCACTGCGATATATTCGTTCAACAACGCTTTGGCCTGGTCATATCGCTCCGATCGGGCATTCACTTCCGCTTCGGTGTAAAGCAAATCAAAATTTTCCGGCGCAGCCTCACGCATTGCCTGAACCTGCATTAATGCCTGGTCAACACGACCCACTTCTGTTAGCCGCCGTACAAGCAATAAACCAAGGTCGTCTGCCTGCGGATACCGCTCGAGGTAACGTTGAGCCGCGCTGATCGCCGCGTCGGGATCAACTTTCAAGCCATACTCAAGAATACGTTGAGCCGCCGGCTCTGACGCAGGATCAAGCTGCTGGGCGCGCTCGGCATGCGCCAGTGCGCGCCCCGGGTCGCTCGCCGCCCACGCCATGTCTGAAAGCGCCAACCAGGTGACCGGCAAATCCTGCACCGGTTCGCGCAATGCCGAACGCAAAATGTCGTAGGCTGCCGTACGGTCATTCAACTTGCTGACAATGGCTGCGGCCTGACCAATGGCCACTTCTTTATCCTGAGCATTTTCAATGCGCTTCCAGAGTGCATCGGCCAAGCCTTCCGTTTCCCCGTTCGACGCGGACATCGCCAACGAGCTCGCAACTGCTTCAGGGTCGTTTGGTGCAATCAATGCCCACAATTGAGCCGCGCGGTTCGCCTTGGGGAAATTGCGTGCCACCATGGCGTACTGGAATGCCCGTTTTGCCAACCGTGGATCGGAAGTCGTACGCGCCAGCTCGTAGAATACGTCTGTCGCCACACCCATCTCCCCCCTTTGCGCTGCAAACTCGGCAACCAGCAACTTGTATAACATTTCGCCGGTTAAATTCACCGAAGGCAGCGAATCGGGGTGCAAATGTATATGCTCTACAGGCTCAGCCGAAGGAGTAGGCTCTAACGGGCTGCCCGTTTGCGCATTCGCATCAAGCGCTGCGCCCTGCAGAAAAAAACCTGCGAACAAAATGGATAACAAAGAATTAGAAAGTTTCATTCAACACAACCATCACAAGTGCGCCAAGCGGATTTGCGCATGATGGCAAAATAACACAAACATTCCAATTAGTAGTGTGACCGATGCCCGAACTGCCTGAAGTTGAAACAACCCGTCGTGGAATAGCGACTGTCATGCCCGGCCGACGCTTGCGATCCCTGGTGGTTCACGAGCCTCGTATGCGCTGGCCGATACCCGCCCACCTTAGCCAAACGGTTGCCGGCCAAATCGTGCGACGATGTGAAAGACGGGGGAAATACCTGTTAATTGGTTTCGATAACGGCACCATGATCGTTCACCTGGGAATGTCGGGCTCACTTCGGCGTGCGCCATTAGACGAAATAAAACGCAAACATGATCATGTTGAATGGGTATTCGATGACGCGCGCTTTTTGTTGCATGACCCCCGGCGCTTCGGGGCGGTACTCTGGCACGACCACGGCAGCGGGCCTGTACAAACCCACCCTTTATTGGCCAATTTGGGTATCGAACCGTTTGACCCGGGTTTTACCGGAACAACGCTGCACCAAGCCTTCAAAAACAAAAAACAGGCAATAAAGACGGCATTGCTGGCCGGCGATGTTGTGGTGGGCGTGGGAAATATTTATGCTTCTGAAGCCTTGTTCAGAGCGCGTATCAACCCAAAAACCGCAGCCGGCCGCTTGTCTCGGGAGCGGTGTTCACGATTGCACGACGCCGTATTAAGTACGCTGTCGGACGCCTTGCACTCAGGCGGCAGTACCCTGCGCGATTATGTAAATGCAACAGGAACGCCCGGCAGTTATTTCGATATTCATGCCGCCGTTTATAACCGTGCGGGTCAACCTTGCCGGGTTTGCCACACACCCATTAAAAAAATTGTTCAAGGGCAGCGCGCCACTTACTACTGCCCCAAATGCCAGGCACGATAACACCGCCCTGGAACCAACGAGAAGGCGGCGGTGTAAACCAAGACCTTATCCTGCATCCGGTGTCACAACCTTGCCCGGGTTCATGATGCCGTGTGGATCCAGCGTTTGCTTCAGCAGGCGCATCAGCTTCATTTCAACCGGGTCTTTAAACTGGTCGAGCAGATCACGCTTTAACTGCCCAACCCCGTGCTCCGCACTAATCGACCCATGATAATGATGGACGCTGCGGTGAACAATGTCGTAAATCGCCTCTTGCCGGTCTAACAAATCGTCCTCTGAAAACGCCGTTCCGCGTGCGATGTTGTAATGCAGATTACCGTCGCCCAAATGGCCGAAAATAACGTGTTCCAGACCCGGGAAACGCGCCTGAATCGCCTCGTTGGTGGTGCGTACGAAATCGGCCATTGACGACACCGGAACCGATACGTCGTGCTTAATGCTTTTGCCCTGCTCTTTTTCCGCCAAAGGGATGCTTTCACGCAAATGCCACAATGCCTTGCTTTGTGAGATATTTTCAGCAATAACCGCGTCGACCACCACTTCCGCCTCAATTGCATCGCCAACAACCGTTTCAAACCGCTCGCGAGCGTGATCGGCGCTTTCGCTGTCGGAGAGCTCAAGCAAGGCATACCAGGGCAGCGCTGCCGACGGGCCATCGAAAGGCATTCTTTGCTGCGGGAAGTGGTGTGTAACCAAATTCAAACAATTACCTGCAATCAGTTCAAAACCGGTTAAAGCCGGGCCAAACCCCTTGCGCGCAATCGACAAAAGGCTGACTGCCGCTTCCACACTTTGCAACGCAACCAGCGCCGTACACTGCGCAACAGGCAATGGAAACAGCTTTAATGTGGCTGCCGTAATAATGCCCAAGGTGCCCTCACTGCCAATGAACAAATCGCGCAAGTCATAGCCGGTATTGTCTTTACGCAAACCGCGCAAACCATGCCATATTTCGCCCTGTGCCGTTACGACCTCCAGACCCAGAACCAAATCACGGGCATTACCGTAGCGCAACACTTGGGTTCCGCCCGCATTACACGCCAAATTGCCGCCAATCGTGCAACTGCCCTCTGCCGCCAAAGACAAGGGAAACAGACGATCAACATCACGTGCCGTCTGCTGAACTGTTTGCAAAATGCAGCCGGCTTCCACCACCATGGTGTCGTTGTCGGTATCAATTTCGCGCACCGAGTTCAGCCGACCCAACGACAATACCAACGCACGCCCGGAGTCATCCGGCGTGGCTGCGCCACACAAACCGGTGTTTCCGCCTTGCGGCACGATCGGCACCTGATGGCGCGCACACCATTTCACGACATCGGCCACTTCCTGGGTAGAGCCGGGGCGCACAACTGCCAGCGCCGAACCGGAATAACGGCCGCGCCAATCGGTAAGGTAACCTTGCGCGTCGTTACCCGTAATAACATTGGCGGTGCCCACCAAAGCCGCTAATTCACCTAGCTGATCCATCAAAAATATTCCTAGTTCTTTTAAGATTTCAGGCCTGTGACATAATTGCCTGCGACAATACACTACAACATTTTCACCGATTCATCACAAGCAACCTTTATGTCTATTTCCGACACCGTTTTTAAAGCCTACGATATCCGTGGCACTGTGCCCGAACAAATCCATGAAGACTTTGCCTATGCGCTCGGCTTAGCCTTAGCCGAAATGGCCACGCAAGCCAAGGTTGATACACTGGTTGTGGGTTACGACGGGCGTCTGAGCAGTCCTGCGTTAAGCCAGGCACTGCAAAAAGGCCTTACAGACTCCGGTATCAACACCGTCGACCTGGGGTGCGTACCCACCCCCCTGGTTTATTTTGCCGCTCATACCCTGGGAACGGGGTCTGGCGTTGCCATTACGGGAAGCCATAACCCTTCGAACTACAACGGCTTCAAAATGATGATGGCCGGCAAAACGCTGTTTGGCGAACAGATTCAAACCTTGAAAGGTTTGATTCAGCAGGCCCAAACAGCCAAAGGGCCGGGCGTCGAATCACGGCCATGCAAAGGCAGTACGAAAATCTACTCGCCTGTGGCCGACTACATCAAACGCATTGTCAGCGATATAAAGCTCAAGCGGCCAATGAAAATTGCCATTGATTGCGGCAATGGCGTAGGGGGGGTCGCAGCACCCGCCCTGTTTCGCGCACTGGGATGTGAAGTAATCGAATTATTCTGCGAGGTGGATGGCCGGTTCCCCAATCATCATCCCGACCCTGCCGACCCAGAAAACCTTCAGGACCTGATTCGCACTGTACAAGAGACAGAATGCGAATTGGGGCTGGCCTTCGATGGCGACGCCGACCGTTTAGGCGTTGTGACCAAATCGGGGGAAATCATCTGGCCGGACCGTCAATTGATTTTATACGCCCGTGATGTTTTATCCCGCGAACCCGGGGCAACCATTATTTTCGACGTGAAATGCAGTCGCCATGTCGGTAAGGCCATTCTTGACGCAGGCGGTACCCCCTTGATGTGGCAAACCGGGCACTCCATGATTAAGGCAAAACTGCAGGAAACGGGGGCTCCGCTAGCCGGTGAGATGAGCGGCCACACGTTCTTCAAAGAGCGTTGGTTCGGCTTTGACGACGGCCTTTACACAGGGGCGCGTTTATTGGAAATTGTGTCCGCATCACACAACCCTTCTGAATTACTCGAAGCACTTCCAAAAGGCGTATCCACGCCGGAGCTGAAGCTGCACATGCAGGAAGGTGAACCGCACATCCTGATTGCAAAACTGCAAGCCCAAGGGCAATTTGACACCGCAACTGACATCATCAAAATCGACGGAGTTCGGGCTGAATACGAAGATGGCTTCGGTTTGGCAAGGGCATCCAATACCACGCCCGTGGTTGTACTGCGGTTTGAAGGTGACAACGAAGAAGCGCTGGAACGCATTCAGGCAGAGTTTCGCCGCGCATTGCAAAAACTGGCCCCCGCTGCGCAACTCCCTTTCTGACTATTTTTGCGGATCACGCTGCTATTCAGACTCAGGCAAACGGGGTTCGATGCGTTTGGGCTGGGTATGCCGCTTACGCGCAAGCAGCGCCGCATAAGTCTCCAAATGAAGACGTTGCACTTCGCGAATATCAAATACACGCTCGGCAAACCGCCGGCCGGCCTGACCCATGGCCTGCCGTAACGCCTTATTTTCAGCCAACCTTTGAACGGCAGCCGCAAGCGCCGGTGCGTCTTGTACCGGCACCAAAAGCCCCGTTTCGTTCGGCACAATCGCGTCACGACAACCGGGAACATCGGTTGTGACAACCGCCCGCCCGGAAGCCGCAGCTTCGATCAGCGATTTGGGAAGCCCTTCGCGATACGAAGCAAGCACGGCAATATGTGACTGCGCATATTGCCCTGCAATGTTGTCGCACTCACCCAGAAAAGTTACCACCCCTTCTGCGCGCCACTGAGCCAGGGTTTCGGGGGAAATGCTGGCCGGGTTGCCTGGGTCGAGGCTTCCGGCTATTTTCCATTGCACACCTAATGGATGAGTTTGGGAAAGCCGCGCGGCTTCCACGAACTCTTCAACGCCTTTATCTTTCAGAAGGCGCGAGACCATCAGCGCAACAGGCGGCCCCGGCGGCTCGGGCTCGACTGGCCACGCCTGCATATCAACGCCTGAACCCCGAATCATGACGACTTGCGATTCGCGAACGGCACCAAACTTTTGCATTAAACGGCTGTCATCGGGATTCTGAAAAATAATTCGACTGTTGCCATGCCCCAGAGCGACTCGATAAAGCAGCGTGGCCACCAGGCGTAGCGACCGCGCCTTGACGCCGGCACCGGTAAACACAAACCCAAGACCGGAAATCGCCGCCACAAAACCGGGAACGCGGGCCAGCCGCGCGGCAATACCACCGTACAACACAGGCTTAATGGTGACGGTATGCACAATGGCTGGACGCAGACGACGAAACAGACGCCACAATGAATAAACGGTATAAATCTCTTTAACGGGGTTGCGGCCGCTACGGTTCATGGGCACGACATGATGTGTAAAGCCCAACGCCCGCAACGACGCCACTGCCGGCCCATCCATTGTCGCCAAATGAACATCGTAGCCGGCGGTGCGGGCGGCCTGAATAATGGGCAGACGATGCGACATGATAAAAGCCGGATTATTCACCACCATCAGTAAGCGGCGGCCACCGGCCAACTTGGCCCATAACCCTTCATATCGCGACACCATAGCGCCAAGGCTGAATTTTATTTGTACCCGCTCACGCCCTTTCTGCAAACGAACGGCCATGGCCGGCGAACCCAGGGCGCAAATTGCCTCACCCAGGGAATGCGCAAGCGCGACAGGATCCCGGGGCGGCGCGACCCAACCAAACGCATCAACAATGTATGCCGCATCACCCACGTCGGTTACTACATTGGCCGCCCCCACTGCCATGGCCTCAGCCACCACGTTCGGAAACCCTTCCGCGCAACTGGACAGCACGTGAATATCCAATGCATTCATCACCGCAGGAATGTCGTCACGACGACCCAACAACAACACCTGCGCCTCAACGCCGTGCCGCCTGAGCAATTCCATCAACTCTGGATTGGCTGAATCCATCCCATCGCCCACGAGCACTAATCGGGCCTGCGAATGCGCCTGAACGACTTTAGAGAAAGCGTCAATTAAATTGGCGTGATCCTTCAAAGGATGCCAACGCGCCACGGCACCAAGCAGCGGCGTATTAAGCGAAACGCCCAGCTGAGCACGAAACTTGATACGCGTGGCGGCGTCGGACGACCACCGCGCCATATCGTAGCCATTGGGAATAACCTGCATTTTCCCCGCTGCGTATCCTTTCTTCTGATGCCGTTCAGCTGCATCATTGGCGCATGCCACAATGGCCGCCGGAATCCACCCGGACAAACGCGCGCACAGCCAGGCCGAAAGCCGCACCGCCCGGCTGGTTCGCTCCAGGTGTGCACCAGAGTTCCGGATACCCCAAACAACATGTCGAACGCCGGCCAGCCGCGCGACCACCCCGCCGATGAGGTCGGCGTAGTACATCCAGGTTTGCACCACATCCGGGCGCAACTGTTTCAATAAACGGTATAACGCTTTTAACGCCGACCAAGAAATGCGCCCCGAAGACATGCCCAGACTCATGACTTCAATATTGGCCTGCTCAAGGCGCGGCCCGAACACACCGGCGTCCGTTAAAGAGATCACGGTGTGCTCAAAGCGGGAGGATGATTGCGTCAGTAAACGATACATCACCGTCTCGGCGCCCCCCTGCCCCAGGCCACCGATGATATGTACAACACGCACTTTGGGGGACTTAATCATGACGCACCCCTACCTTGGAAAACATTTGGCTCCACTGCGTTAAGACAACCGGCAGGCTGAATCGCTGCAGAACACGTTGCAACGCCAGTTGGCCCAACTGCCGACGCGTCCCTGGGTTGGCCATTAAAGCCCCCAGCGCAGACGCATAACCTTGTTCATCGTTCAGCGGCACCAATACCCCCGCGCGACCGCCCTCCATGAGCTCTGAAGGCCCACTAGGGCAGTCGTATGCAATGCAGGGCAAGCCGCAGCCCATTGCCTCAAGCAGGACATTGGGGAACCCCTCAACACGAGACGTCATGGCGAACAAACTGCCTTCACGCAAAACATTCCAAGGATTCGTCGTTGTGCCCGGCAAGAATATGCGTTGGTGTAAGTCAAACTGCTGAATTAAGGATTCAAGCTGTGTCCGTTCCGGCCCGTCACCGTAAATCCATAAATCCCAGTCCGGAAACTGCTTGGCCAACCCGGCAAAGACACGTATTAGATGCGAAAACTGTTTCTCGGGAACCAAACGCCCCAAAGCAACCAGACGATAACGCCCCATGGCGTCGGCGTTTAACGATGCACGTGAGCCGCCCCCCAGATCGTCCGGCAACGGATTGGGAATAACAAACAAAGGAAGATTTTGGCCCAGCCTTGCCTGAAAATAAACTTGTGCAGCGGACGTTTGCACACATATTGCACTGGCCCGCGGATAAAGTACCTTTCGCAAAGCGTGCAACGCACCGCGACTATGACGACTGGCCGATGGGTTGGTACGCTCGCAAACCACCACGGGTACGTTCAAACCAATGGATGCCGCCAACACGGTGACATTGACATTGGTTAGAAAAGACACCACGACGTCTGGTTGCTCACGACAGATTGTCTTTCGCAGCGCCAACAACTTTCCCACATACCGCGCCCGCCGATAAAGCACCGACCCGACAATGGTGTCAATAAGCCAATGCACTCGCACATCGGGGCCAAGCTCATAAAAACTTTCCGACTTTTTCCCATATGTAGGCACCAGCGTTACCCGATGGCCTTGACCTGCCCAGGCGCTTGCCAGGGTCACGGCCACCCGCTCCGCCCCACCTGCATTCAGCGAACTGACAAAAAACAGGATATTCATCACAAACCGCTTAACCCTTTATCGCGATAATGCGCCAGCCAGGCTTGTGTCATGAGGATTCCCCACAATTGGCCGCTGCGATCTTCCCGACCAGACAAATGTCGTCGCCATTCCTGCTGAACACGATCGGCATCAAACAAACCATCGTGCTTCAATTGAACGGGATCCAACAAAGAAGCGGCCCACTCCCTAAGGGGGTCACGCAACCATTCTCCCAACGGAACACTAAAGCCCTTTTTGGGCCGATCGACCAACGCGGGTGGCACATAACGATGCAATAATTGGCGTAATAACCATTTTCCCTGGCCATCGCGAATCTTGTACTGCTGCGGTAAACGCCGGGCAAAAGCGTAAACGCGGTGATCCAGCATCGGCACCCGCGTTTCCAGGCTAACGGCCATCGCGGCACGATCGACTTTAACCAGAATATCGTCGGGCAAATACGTTACCGCATCAAGCCAGGTGATATGGTCAAAAAATGCAAGATTCGTCGCTTTATCAAACGGTGTGGGTGGCAGATTTGAACCCACTACAAATGAAGCCGGATCGCCCTGATACGACACGAACTGCTGGTAAAACGGCCCCGCACCCGACGCCGTAAGAATGTGCCCCAGTTTTGCCAGACGTTGCGACCGGCTCGCCCCAGGCATCCAGCGCGCAGCACCGCCCGAAACACGGCCCACCGCCTGGCTAAGCGAATTTGGAAGCGATGCGCGGCGATCCCACCACGACATCGCCCGTTGATAACGGCTATACCCCCCGAACAACTCATCGCCCCCGTCACCAGATAACGACACCGTGACATGCTGACGTGCCAACCGCATTAACAAGCAGGTGGGAATTTGCGACGCATCGGCAAACGGCTCGTCGTGGATTTCCGGCAAGCCTGGAAGGACGGACATGGCGTCGTGCGCCGACACGTACAACTCGGTATGCCGGGTGCCCAAATGTTCCGCCACGGCGCGGGCATGCTCGGCCTCGTTAAAACGGGGTTCATTAAAGCCGATGGAAAAAGTATTGACCGGATCTGCGCATTGCGATTGCATCATTGCCACCACGAGCGAGGAATCGATGCCGCCCGACAAAAACGCGCCCAGCGGCACATCGGACATCATTTGACCCCTGATCGATGTAGCGAGTACGCCGTCGAGCGCATCCAGGGCATCTTCATCGCGACTAAAGGCAAGGGGTTGCTTCACACCTTCAAGCGCAACCTCGTAGGAAGACCAGTACGATACTGCCTGTTGATCGAACTGATTTGAAAGGGTGTCGTGCGTATAGCGCAAATAGGTGCCCGGCATGAGTTTTCGCACATTCTGATGAATGGAATGCGGCGCCGGAATATAGTTGTGCCGCATCATTAATGCCACCGCGTCCCGGTTAATGGCCCAATCAACCCCCTGAATCGGATGCAGTGCTTTCAATTCCGATGCAAAAAACAAAGTTGAACCTGTAAACCCGTAATACAGCGGCTTCTCTCCCATCCGGTCCCGAGCCAAATACAACGCACACTCGTTGCGATCCCACAAAGCCAGGGCAAACATGCCTACGGCGGATTTCAATGTTGCCTCAAGGCCCCATGCGACCATGGCGGCCAATAAGGTTTCTGTATCAGAGTGGCCTCGCCAATCGGGCGCCTGCCCCTGAACCGTTAACAACTCACGCAATGCCAGGTGGTTGTATATTTCCCCGTTCAGCACGAGTACATATCGCCCACACGCGGAAACCATGGGTTGGTGCCCGGCACGCGAGACATCCAGCACGGACAAGCGAACATGCGCCAGGCCCAGATCGTTTTCAGTATCCTCCCAGAACCCTTCGTCATCCGGCCCTCTATGACGCATCGCTGCGCGACTGCGCGCCAGTACCGCCATTTTGTCGGGAATACCGCCCCAAACTCCTACGATTCCGCACATGAACTGCTTCCTTTGTTTTGCTCCGGGGTATTGCCCCCTTCAAATACTTGTCGCCACAAGGCCATGACCCTGACCGACGAAAACCGGTCACGCACATCCACCGCGCGCATGGCCAACGTTCTGCGCTTATCGGGATGCGCCATTAAATCGGAAAGATGTGCGGCCAGGGCATCGACATCTTCCGGCGGACTCACCAATGCGCCGTCAATCCCGTGACGCACAATTTCACGCGGCCCCGTATCGCAATCGAACGCAACAACCGGCAGGCCGCTTGCCATTGATTCGAGCAGGGTATTAGACAGGCCCTCAACGCGTGAACTAAGCACATAAAGGTCAGACGACTGATACCACTGTCCCACATTACCGACCCGACCCGGCATGGCAACGCGCTCATCCAAGCCCAGCTGTTGCACTTGTCCCTGAAGCGCCTCCCGGTCGGGACCTTCGCCCAGAATCACAAGATCCCAATCCGGGAAGTATGACTGAATCGACGCAAAAGCGGTCAGGAGAAGATCAAAACCTTTGTGCGAATGCAAGCGCCCCACTGCCAGCAATCGTTTGCGCGTTCCGCGCGGAGGCGGCTCGACAACGGGATCGGTTTTCGCAAGCGGCCAGACGACGGCATTCGGTATGACGCAAACCTGGCTGCCGGGAATACTTTCTTTAATCCACCGGGCGGTATCCGAGGTGAGCGCCACCACTTTATACGCTTGCGGATACGCTTTCTTGCGCATTTTTTTCCACGCCGACGGCAGGTCCTGAAACGGCGGATGCGTGTGTTCGGTTGCGATCACACGACATGATTGACCTCGGGCCGCCAATATGGCGAGCACCGAGGACGTTGTCATCATGCCCAGAACAATGGTCGGTTGATACTTTCGGATCAGCCGCCGCAAACGCCATAAACGACGTAAATTCGAGTAAAGCGCTTTCAATTTATTGCCGCTGGCCCCCGCTGTACCCAATACTTCGCGGCGCACGTCGGCGTGAAGCTGGTAAGCATCGTGTTCGGGGCCGGCTTGCGTGACAACCGTTACTTCGTAGCCTCGGGCGCGCCAAAACTCGCTTAAATCAACTGTCACGCGCTCGGCACCACCGCCATGCAGCGAGTGAATCACAATCATCAAATGCGGGGAACGCTTCAACCTAACCACACCAATTCCTTCTGAATACGACTATTGCGCAGGGCCGGACGCCGCTTCGCTTGCAACAGGCTTGAGCGCAGCCAAAACATAGCAACCATATGACAATGCATACATACACGCTGTTGCCAACATCACGCCCTGCAAGCCCATAGCTGACCCCAGTAAGGGGTTCAATAACGCCTTGAGCGCAAAATTCCCTAATGCAATGACCGCCATAATGCGGTAACGATTCTGGCTGGCAAGTAATTGAACCAGCACCAGAACACCGAAATAAAACGGCATTTGCAGCAGGCCCCAACGAAACACCCCCGCAACCCTTAGGGTGTCTTGTGCCGTAAAAGCGCCACGCTCGAACAATAAACTCACACCCCACGGCGCAAGCAACCATCCCACCAGCGCAGCCGCCATACCCATGCCCAGCATGAGAACAGACCATTTCAAAGCCATGCGCCGGCCCTGTGCGGCATCACCCCGACTGTGGATGTCCGACAGCACAGGCAAGGCGGCACGCCCAACCGACACCGCGCCCAAACCTAGCAACAACGCCAAAATGCGGTTTGCATAACCCAACGTGGCGTTGGCATTGCGACCTAACTCGGCTGCAGTATATTGATCCAAAGGCCCCACGATGCTCATGGCAACCTGCCCTACCAGCATGATGCCCGCGGCAGCCACCAACTGAGGCCAATAAGGCGATTGAAAACCCAACCGGGGCGTGACGCCCACGTTATCGGCGCGCGAGGCCAGCCACAACAACCAGGCCGACTGAATCATGTAACCAACTAACGTACCCCAAAGCAAAGGCCCAACATCGGCCGCCGTTGCCGCCAACATGACCCAAACCAAAATCAGCAAAGCCGGAATACTGTCGAGCAGCGTATTGATATGCCGCTCGTGCGCCCGCAACCGCGCAGAACTGACACCGGCCACCAGCGTTAGCAAGGCCACGGGAGCGAACGCCAGCATAAGCTCCTGACTCATCGCCCGCGTATTGGCCGTTAAGTCGGCACCCACCCATTCGAGCACCCAGGACCAGGCAAAATACAACCCTACTGCCAACAAGGCCCCAACGGTTAACGTAACGCCGAACAGTTCCTGCAAGAAGCGCTCGCGCGTTTGCTGCGACTGGCGCTTTAACTTCACCAAAACCGGAATCAAAACCACCGAAAGAACACCAATGGCGGTAACCGGCAACCACCCTGCCATGGTGAGCGTGAACTGGTAAGCATCCACCACGTCGGAAATACCATAGCGGTACGCTACGGCCATTTCCTTGAATGCACCGACGAACTTACCCAGCAGCAGAAAGAAGGCGACCCGCATGGCACCCCGCGCAATGCGCTTATGGTCGGATCCCAGGCGGGTCAGGCGGTCACGAATGATTTTCAAATTAACTTAAAAACTGAATGTACCAAGGCATGGCTTTTTCAAGCCCCTGAATAATGCTGAACTGCGGCTCATACCCCAACAGCTTCCCGGCTTTACTGATGTCGGCCTGTGAATGACGCACATCACCGGCCCGGAAATCGCCATATTCGGGGCGGCGATCATATGAAACCCCGTTCTTGGCAAGCGTTGTGACCAGGTAATCAAACAACTGATTCAGGCTGGTACGTGCGTTAAACGCCACGTTATAAACCTGATTCACGGCATCGCCTGAGGCGGCTGCAGCAAGCACGTTCATTTGCACAACATTGTCTACAAAGCAAAAGTCGCGGCTGGTTTCTCCATCCCCGTTGATATGCACGGCCTCATTACGAATCATCGCACCAATCCAGCGCGGTATCACGGCCGCATAAGCACCATCCGGGGTTTGGCGAGGGCCAAAAACGTTGAAGTATCGCAAGCCAATACTGTTGAAACCGTATGAGCGCGCAAAAACGCTGGCATAAAGTTCGTTCACGTATTTGGTTACCGCGTAAGGGGAAAGCGGCTGGCCGATGCGCTCTTCGATCTTCGGCAATGCTTCGTGGTCACCATACGTTGAACTGGAGGCCGCATACACGAAAGACTTTACTTTGGCGTCACGCGCCGCGATCAACATATTAAGAAAACCGGAAATATTGACGGCATTCGTAGTAGCCGGATCATTCAGGGAGCGCGGCACCGAACCCAGCGCCGCCTGATGCAACACATAATCCACCCCCTGCACCGCCGCGCGACAATGCTCGGGATCGCGAATATCACCCTCGATAAAGCGAAAACGCCCCCATGCCTGGTCACCGACGTTTCGCTGCACCTCATCAAGATTGTGTCGAAAGCCGGTAGCGAAATTATCCAGGCCGACGACTGTTTGACCCATTTTCAGCAATGCCTCAAGCAGGTTCGACCCAATAAATCCCGCGCATCCGGTTACCAGCCAAACACCCGGCTCGTGTTGAAACTGCTTAACAACATCTTGAAAGCGTTCACTCATAGCGCCCTGCTCTTTCTTATAAACGTAGGTCGGCTTCTTGCGCCGTTAGTAAGTACTTCAGGTCGTACAGCACATGCGGGGTTTTGCCCAACGCCCGGATTTTGTCGACGCCCATTTGAACGAACTCATTATGTGCCACCGCCAGCACGATGGCGTCGTAAGCACCTTGCTGCGGCTCTTTCACAGGCGTGATGCCATACTCTTCGCGAGCTTCATCGGCATCGACCCAGGGGTCGTACACATCGACCTGCGTACTGTAGTCGCTTAGCTCATTCACAATGTCCACCACCCGTGTGTTGCGCAAATCGGGACAGTTTTCCTTGAACGCCAGGCCCATCACAAGAATGCGCGAATCCTGCACCTGGATGCGTCGTTTGGTCATGGCCTTGATCAGTTGCGACGCCACATAGCCGCCCATTGAGTCGTTCAACCGACGGCCGGCCAGAATAATTTCAGGATGGTAGCCAATGGCTTGGGCTTTATGCGTTAAATAGTAAGGATCAACACCAATGCAGTGCCCCCCAACCAAACCGGGGCGAAACGGCAAAAAGTTCCATTTGGTTCCGGCCGCCTCCAGCACCGCCTGAGTATCAATACCCATTTTGTTGAAGATCAGGGCAAGCTCATTAATGAGTGCAATATTGACATCGCGCTGGGTGTTTTCAATCACTTTGGCCGCCTCGGCAACACGAATCGATGAAGCCTTGTGCGTGCCGGCGACGATAATTTCACGATAAAGCGCATCAACCAATTCGGCCACTTCAGGCGTTGAGCCCGATGTGACCTTCTTAATGGTTGCAACACGATGCTGTTTATCACCCGGATTTATGCGTTCAGGGCTATAACCGGCATAGAAATCCTCATTGAATTTCAAGCCCGACACACGCTCCAGTACAGGTACGCAATCTTCTTCGGTTGCGCCGGGATAAACAGTTGACTCATAAATAACAATGTCGCCCCGCTTAAGCACCTTACCGATCGTTTCACTGGCCCGCACCAATGGCGTAAGATCCGGTTGTTTGTAATCATCAATGGGGGTGGGAACCGTCACAATAAATACGTTGGCCTTAGCCAGTTCAGACGTCGTATGCGTAAAGCTTAGGTGTGATGCTTGTGCCAACTCCTCGGGCTCTACTTCACGGGTATGGTCTTTACCTTGCTGCAACTCGGCAATACGGCGCATATTAATATCAAAGCCCAACACCGGGCGTTTTTTGCCAAACTCAACGGCCAACGGCAAGCCAACATAGCCCAGGCCGACAACCGCCAATTTCACGTCTGCAATCTGCAACTTATTCTCCTTGTTTGCGCAAACACACAAAAATTCAATTTCGTTTAATCCGGCTTTTTTGTTTTACCGATAGACGGCAACAACAGCCAGGAGGGACCGCGCCAGGAAACCAGGCGCGAATACAACCAGATATATACCAAAGAAAACACCAGCAGGCTGATGCATAGAATCAGCGTGCTGTCCCACCAAATCGTTGCAGGCACCAAACCAATTAGCGTAAGAACCCACAAATACGGCGACGCCATAGCGTTACACAGCGCCGGCACGGCATGACGGCTGTCGCGACTGAATGTCACGCGTACCAAGCGTCGGAAAACCAGTTGATGCAAATGCAAGGCGTCGGGTTGATCAATGGGCGTACCGCGTTTGAATCGACGGCGCCATATGGAAAACAGTGTTTCGAATACCGGATAAAACAGGACGGCCAGCGCATAGAATGGCGATACGCCGGGGTTTCTAACCACGAGCTGCACGGCCAGTTCGGCCAACATAAAGCCCAGGAAATAAGCGCCCCCATCGCCCAAAAATACACGACCAAAAGGGAAATTCCAAACCAGGAACCCCAAGGTGGCCGAGGCCAACGCCGCTGAAATCAGAAAGATAGGAATGTCTTGCACCTGCAATGCCACCAACCCAATGGAAATGGCCATTAAGGTTGCCACCATGCCGGCCAGCCCGTTCATGCCGTCAACAATATTCAGTGCGTGGGTACAGCCGCCAACCGCCAGCATTGTGAATATCAGCGACACCGGCCACCAAGCCAGTAGCCAGTCGACACTGGGTATGCCGACACGTGACACACCCCCTATCAGCCACCAGGCGATTGCCGCCGACAAAAAAGCCGCCAACAGGCGTTTGCCGGCACCAACATCTTTCGTTATGTCTTCAAGCAATCCTGCAACAAAAACGGGCATGGCGGCAATAAACAATACCGGCCAAAGCCAGGTGAGTGTCATGTTGCTTGGGCCGAGCACCAACAGCCCTGCCAGGCTGCCGGCAACCACCGCCAAGCCCCCTACGCGGGGCGTTGAACGGCTGTGGGACGCCTGTGGTTTTTTGAAATCCACATCGCCCGTAAGCTTGCCGTGCCAGCGTTCCGAGGCAACAATCAGCCCCCCCACCATGAAGGCGACAACACAAATGTAGAGCCAGGTTACAGTATCCCAAGTTTGAGGATTGGTCACATTATTACCATGCGTGATGAAATTGATTACATTATGAAGTGACTTTCTTGGCTCTACCTTGCTACGTGCAAGCAGATGCAACGAGAAATGTTACATCAAAACAGGGTAAAAATAGGGGTTAGCCCTGATTCAGGCAAAAAAAAGCCCGAGATCTAAGATCTCGGGCTAAATCCACCAAAGGAGGAGGGTGGAGGAGACAACCTTGGCATGCCGGGCTACGAAGACTTTTTGTCTGAGCCACCATGATTCAACTGGGGAAAACCCTTTGCAATCATGTTTCGACATCCGATAAGCAAATTGTATTTGAAAAAATGTTGCGATGCAAGATATTTTTTGTCCTACAACTTTTTTACAACATTGCCGTCTTCAAACACACATAAATTCCTAACGACAAACGCAGTTTAACCTAGGGTTAATCCTAGGTCAATACTCAGCATGCATACAAATTGCAATTTGTTGCAAAATTAGCACCCTACCTAGATACGGTACGCCGTTGTCGTCATGACTTTAGACATCAGTTTCATCGCGCATCGAAACGGTATAGGCAATTTTCGTGCACCGGCTGCTTCAGCTTTATGACGATGCGCAATTTCATCTTGCCGCATTTGTTCCACAATGGCGCGCGATCGACCGTCATCGACCGGTAGTGCCTTTAAATGACGATTCAAATGTTGTTCAACCTGTGACTCGGTTTCAGCCATAAAGCCCAGATTCGACGCCGTGCCGGCGCGGCCGGCCAACGCACCCAATGCGAAAGAGCCGGCATACCAGAACGGATTCAAATAGCTGCGATGACTATTTAACTGGGTCAGACGATCATTACACCAGGCCAGGTGATCGACCTCTTCCTGAGCCGCCTCATGCAGCACAGCCTGCGTTGATGCGTCGCGACAAAAATAAGCTTGCCCGCGATACAAAGCCTGGGCGCAAACTTCACCTACATGGTTAACCCGCATTAAACCCGCCGAGTGACGACGATCGGTATCATTAAGCGGCGCTTCATCAGCCTGTAGCGGCCCTGCGGGATTGGGGCGCACCGCATGCGCCACACCACTCAGCACTTCAAGGGCTCTGCCCAATTCAATCAAACCTTTGTCAACCGGGTTGAAGTGACGACGAACGTTTTGGCCTGCCTGCATATAATCACCCTGAACATAAGCACTACCCTGCAATAACAGGGCCATGCACACAACAATCAATATGAAAATGGTACAACGAGATTTGCGATCTGGGTAAATCCGTCGCAGCGTTATGCATTACTATCTTTCTTTTACGTTCCACGCTCCGCCAGGGGCCGAATTATAGGTGTCAAACACAATGGAATGCACGATCGACTGGGGTGGCCCGGACGGAATGCTGTTTGTGGCCCGCACAGGAAGCGGCCATGTCGCCGCCATGGACGGCGCACCCGAGGGGGGCGGCAATAATCTTGCGCCCCGCCCGATGGAAATGATGCTCACGGGTGCCGGCGGGTGTGCCGCCTACGACGTGGTGCTCATTTTAAAACGCGGCCGGCACGCTGTAACAGGCTGCCGCGTTAAGCTTTCGGCCGAACGCGCCGAAACCGACCCCAAAGTCTTCACCCGAATTCATTTCGACTTTAAGGTAAGCGGGCGCAATCTGCCTCAAGCCGCCGTAGAAAGGGCCGTACGACTGTCGCACGACAAATACTGCTCGGCCTCGGCCATATTAGCCAAAACAGCCGACATCACCCATGCGGTCACCGTGCTCGACCAAGCCGAACCTGAAACCTCGTCACAGTAATCACTATGCAACAGTACGAAAATTTCATGCGCCACGTGTATGAGAACGGCACGCTGAAAACCGACCGCACCGGCACAGGCACGCGCTCTGTTTTCGGCTACCAAATGCGTTTCGATCTGGCGCAAGGGTTCCCGCTGGTCACCACCAAAAAACTGCATACCAAGAGTATTTTCATTGAACTCTTGTGGTTTTTGCGGGGCGACAACAATGCAAAATGGCTGCAAGAGCGCGGGGTAAGCATCTGGAATGAATGGGCCGGGCCCGATGGCGACCTGGGGCCCATTTACGGTGTTCAATGGCGCTCATGGCCAAAGCCGGGCGGAGGTCACATCGACCAGCTGGCGCAAGTGATTGAGGAAATAAAGCGCAACCCCGACTCGCGCCGGTTGATTGTGTCGGCGTGGAATGTCAGCGATATTCCCAGCATGGCCCTGCCCCCTTGTCATGCTTTCTTCCAGTTCTACGTCGCCGACGGCAAATTGTCGTGCCAGTTGTATCAGCGTAGCGCCGATATCTTCCTGGGTGTGCCTTTCAATATTGCCAGCTATGCGTTACTTACGCATTTGGTTGCTCAGCAATGCAACCTGGAAGTGGGCGAGTTTATCTGGACAGGCGGGGATTGCCATATCTACAGCAACCACTTCAACCAGGTTGAGGAGCAGCTTTCGCGCGAGCCCTATCCCTATCCCAAGTTAACTATCCTGCGTCGCGCACCGTCTTTATTCGACTATGAGTATGAAGACTTCCAAATCACGGAATATCAGGCGCACCCGCATATCAAGGCGCCCGTCGCCGTTTGAATAACGGCCTTCCGGGTCTTATCGAAGCATTTATGAATACGCTCCACCCCCATATCAAATGTATTGTCGCCTACTCGAAGAACCGCGTGATCGGGCGCGACAATACATTGCCCTGGCGCCTGCCATCCGACTTGGCGCATTTCAAAAAAGTCACCATGGGGCAACCCATTATCATGGGTCGGAAAACGTGGGAATCATTGGGGCGCCCCTTGCCCGGAAGACGCAACATTGTGGTGAGCCGCAATGCAAGCTATGAGGCATCGGGTGCGGAAGTCTTTTCCTCGGTTCAACAGGCTATTCAGGCCTGCCACAATGAACCATCGGTTTGCATCATTGGCGGCGCCCAAATTTTTAACGACGCCTTGCCTTTCATCGATGAAATTATTGCCACGGAAATCATGACCGAGGTCGACGGTGATGTGTTTTTTCCCGAACTTGCCGCGTCTGAATGGCGGGAAACCAACCGCCTGCCGCGGGTGGAAGAAAACGGCTACGCGTACGAAATCGCCACGTATCAGTCGGTTAAGGCAGCGTAAGAAGCCGCATCCAGCAAGGTATCAAGGTCGGCGGGGTTGTCTGCTTTGAGCTTAAGAATCCACGTTTCGTCAGGCGCCTCGTTCAGGCTTTCGGGGCGGGTTTCCAGCTCTTTGTTAAAAGCCATGATTGTTCCGCTGACCGGGGCATAAACATCAGACGCCGATTTAACCGATTCCACCACGGCCACCACATCGCCGGCCTTTACCACGCGGCCCTCTTCAACCTCGCCCACAAACATCAAATCACCCAGTTGCTCCTGCGCATGGTCGGTAATTCCCACCAGGAATGTCTCCCCGTCCTGCTTGATCCATTGATGCGATTCCGTATATTTACGATCATTCGGTAAGTTCATTGAAATTCCTTTGCTTTTATTGCCCGGGCACAGGCCACTGCCGATGACCAGGCCCACTGAAAATTGTAGCCGCCCAGCCAACCCGTGACGTCAACAGCTTCACCGACAAAATACAAACCCGCCACTGGCTTGGCTTCCATACTGCGTTGATCAAGGTAACGCGTATCAACACCGCCACGCATCACTTCGGCCTTGCGATAACCCGCTGTACCCGAAGGCACCAAAGACCATTCATGGATATGACGAGCCAAACTGCTCAAGACCGCATTGGGCGCATCCGCCAATCTCATATCACCAATCTGCTTTGGCAAATCGGGCGTATTCTTAAGCCATTGCTCGGCCAATCTTTTCGGCCAGATGGACGCCAGAACCGAAGAAAGCAGTTGCCGATTACCCTGACGCGCCTCTTTCAAAGTTCGTTCAATATCGGCATCCGGAGCCAAGTCCAACACAATAGGCTGACCGGGATTCCAGTAACTGGAAATTTGCAAAATAGCCGGCCCCGACAAGCCCTTATGGGTAAACAGCAAATCCTCATCGAACTGCGTGAGCACCGGCTTGGCAGTGGGTTTGCCCAAAACCGGTGAAGACGTCGACACACGAGCCTCTAACGCCACACCGCTTAAGGTGGAAAAAGGTTGCCATTGCTGCGCATCGAACAACAGCGGCACCAACGCCGGGCGCGGCTCGACCACCTTCAAGCCAAACTGCCTTGCCAGCTTCAACGCAAAGTCGGTTGCGCCTAACTTGGGAATGGCCAAGCCACCCGTTGCAACAACCAGATTTTGCGCGCGAATGGTACCCGCATCGGTACGCAATACAAAAACACTTTCCTGCTGATCAACTTGATGTACCGCACACGGCATGCGCCATGCGACACGGCCTTTGTCACACTCGCTGCGCAACATAGAGATGATGGCTTCGCTGGAATCATTGCAGAATAGCTGCCCACGATGTTTCTCATGCCAGCCAATGCCGTACTGATTCACCAATTGAATGAAGTCATTGGCGGTGTAGCCGGCCAAGGCCGAACGGCAGAAATGCGGATTCTGGGAGATGAAATTCGCCGCCGTTGTTCCCTTGTTGGTGAAATTGCAACGCCCGCCACCCGAAATACGAATTTTTTCCGCCAGACGCTCGGCATGATCGAGCAATACAACCTTAAGGCCGCGCTGCCCGGCAACCGCCGCAGCCATCATGCCGGCGGCGCCGGCACCGATGACGGCAACATCATAAATCGCAGCGGTCACTGTGAATCTTCAATTAAACAATCGACGTAATAGCGCGGCTGATTATCGGGGCCGATATCTTCGGCCAAACCATGCACATAAGTTTCAAAACCGGGAAAACGGGCGTTGAATTCGCGCACAAAGCGCAAGTAGTCAACAATCCTCTTATTGAAACGCTCGCCTGGAATGAGCAAGGGAATACCCGGCGGATAGGGCGTTAACAATACCCCGGTCACCCGGCCGTCAAGGTCGTCGATGGCGACACGCTCAACCTCACGGTGAGCCATCCTGGCATAAGCGTCGGACGGCTTCAACACCGGTTCCATGTCGCTTGTGTACATTTCCGTCGTTAAGCGGGCTACATCGAATTCACGATACGACTCGTGAATTTGCTGACATAAGTCACGCAAGCCCATGCGCTCATAACGACGATTCTCTTTACAAAAATCGGGCAAACTCCGCCACAACGGATGATTGCGATCGTAGTCGTCTTTGAATTGTTGAAGCGCAGTAAGCAATGTGTTCCAGCGGCCTTTTGTAATGCCGATGGTGAACATGATGAAAAAGGAATAAAGCCCGGTTTTTTCAATTACCACGCCATGCTCAGCCAGATATTTCGAGACCAATGCAGCGGGAATGCCCGTTTCTGCAAACGTGCCCGAGATATCCAGCCCTGGGGTCACAATGGTGGCCTTGATGGGGTCGAGCATGTTGAAACCCTTGGCCAACGGACCAAACCCGTGCCATTCGTCGTCGGCTTCCAGCATCCAGTCTTCACGACTGCCGATACCTTCCGAAACCAGGCGCTTGGGGCCCCACACCTTGAACCACCAGTCATTCTTGCCGAACTCGGACTCCACCTTGCGCATCGCACGACGGAATTCCAGCGCTTCGCTGATGCTCTCTTCCACCATGGCCGTCCCGCCGGGCGGTTCCATCATGGCCGCCGCCACGTCGCACGACGCAATAATGGCGTACTGCGGCGAAGTAGACGTATGCATGAGGAATGCTTCGTTGAATACGTTTCGGTCGAGCTTGCGATTTTCCGGTTCCTGAATCGTAATTTGCGAAGCCTGCGACAAACCGGCGAGCAATTTATGAATGGAGTGTGTGGCAAACACCATGGCATCGGTACTGCGCGGACGATCTTTACCGATGGCATGCATGTCTTTGTAGTAATCGTGGAAGGCCGCATGGGGAATCCAGGCCTCATCGAAATGCAGGGTGTCAATTTCAGACCCCACCTTTTCTTTAATCATTTCCACGTTGTAGCTCACACCGTCGTATGTGCTTTGCGTAATGGTAAGAATGCGCGGGCGCTTGTTCTTTACATCGCGCGCGAACGGATTAGCTTCAATTTTGGCGCGAATCGACTCGGGCTCGAACTCTTCTTGCGGAATGGGCCCGATAATACCCAAATGGTTACGCGTGGGGCGCAAAAAGACCGGAATGGCGCCCGTCATGATAATGGCGTGAAGAATCGACTTATGGCAGTTGCGGTCGACCACCACAATATCGTCGTTCGCCACGTTGGCATGCCAGACGATTTTGTTCGACGTTGATGTGCCGTTGGTGACGAAAAAACAATGGTCGGCGTTGAAAATACGGGCGGCATTGCGTTCGGATTCAGCGACCGGGCCGGTGTGATCAAGCAACTGACCCAACTCGTCGACCGCGTTACACACGTCGGCACGCAACATGTTTTCGCCAAAAAACTGGTGAAACATTTGCCCCACCGGGCTTTTCAGAAACGCCACCCCGCCCGAGTGTCCCGGACAGTGCCAGGAATAGGAACCGTCGGAGGCATACTTGAGCAACTCGCGAAAGAAAGGCGGCGCAAGACCGTCGAGATACGCGCGGGCTTCGCGAATGATATGCCGGGCGACGAATTCGGGCGTATCTTCGAACATGTGAATAAAGCCATGCAGTTCACGCAAAATATCGTTCGGGATATGACGTGACGTGCGCGTTTCCCCATAAAGATAGATGGGGATATCCTCGTTACGGAACCGCAATTCGCCAATAAACGAACGCAGGTTCTTGATGGCGTTGGCCACATCTTCAGGCGAGTCGACGTCGAACTCTTCGTCGTCGATCGACAAAATAAAAGCACTGGCGCGGCTTTGCTGCTGGGCAAAGGAACTTAAATCGCCATAACTGGTGACCCCCAGCACTTCCACCCCTTCGGCCTCAATGGCCGCAGCGAGCGCACGAATACCCAGGCCCGAAGCGTTCTCGGAGCGGTAGTCTTCATCGATAATGACGATGGGGAATCGAAATTTCATGCGGCAACTCCTATGCGCGCGGCAGCGTAACACCCTGCTGACCCTGGTACTTGCCACCACGGTCACGGTACGAAGTTTCACAAACCTCGTCGCTTTCTAAAAACAACATTTGGGCGCAACCTTCGCCCGCATACACCTTGGCCGGCAATGGTGTGGTGTTGGAAAACTCAAGTGTAACGTGGCCTTCCCACTCGGGTTCGAGAGGCGTCACGTTCACGATAATCCCGCAGCGCGCGTACGTGCTTTTGCCCAGACATACGGTTAGCACGCTGCGCGGAATACGGAAATATTCCACGGTGCGCGCCAGCGCAAACGAGTTGGGCGGAATAATGCACACGTCGCCTTTGAAATCGACAAACGATTTTTCATCGAACGCCTTGGGGTCGACAATCGTGGAATTGATATTGGTAAAAATCTTGAATTCGTCGGCACAGCGCACATCGTAGCCATAACTGCTTGTGCCGTAGCTCACAATTTTGTTGCCGTTCACACTTCGAACCTGACCCGGCTCGAAAGGCTCAATCATGCCGTGCTCCTGTGCGACACGTCGAATCCAGCGATCACTTTTAATGGACATGCGTTTCCCTTTTTGAATGGGGGTCTATTTTATAGTACAACCCGGTTAATCGCGCGAAAAAGCACGCCAGACCAATGCCAGGCCGCTTACCGTTCCTGCACTTAACTGTGCCGAAAGGCCCCGCGCCAATTGGTAACTTACCCGGCCTACGGTTCCCGTATCCGATAACGCCTGTTCCAGACTTAACGTAAAGCCGCTGGACAAATGCTTGGCCGCCACAACGAACTGCCGCTCAATATCACTGGCGCCGCTATCGAGACCACGCACCACGGTTTCCGCCGGCAGAATACTCCCTACGCTACCCAATTCACCCGAACGCATGCTGACTTCATCCAGGCCGAATTTCTTGTAGAACGGCTCGCCGTCGCCAAGAAACGACGTCCCCACCGAGAACAGCAGCGCCGCATCACCACCCGAATCATCCGGACCGCGTCCGAGCAACAACCAGGAAAGCTTCTGCACATCGGCAACGTCGGGATAAGAAATAAGATTAATTTGCGGCTTGCGCGCGGTACCGGAAACCCGAACCCCTGCCTCAACAGCCACGCCCGTTCGTAAGGCCTCAATATTCAATACGGGACTGGCAATTGGACCCTGGAAAGTAATTGTTCCGCGTCTCAATTGCAGGCGCTGGCCATACGCCTCGATTGCCCCCCCACGGGTACGCAAAACGCCATAAGCCATGGGGCGCCCCTGAGGCGCCATCACAATACGCAACTCTCCAACGAGACCCGAGTCAACACCATAACCGGTTATATAAAAACGTGGGCCCAGGTCGATCAGAATATTCAACGTAATATCGAGTGGCGAGGATTCCTCCTGCTTTTGCCCGGGCCGAATCACAACAACGTCACCATCCAGCGTGGGCACACTGCTTAACATGTCCAAATCAATCCAACCCGCATCCACGTTGAGTTCCCCGTTGATACTCAAGGCCGGCGACGGCATATCGATATCCAGCTTGCCCGTCACCATGGCAAACCGGTCGGAGCGCTGCAAAATGGGGTAGCGGTACAAATCAACCGCCACTTTACCAGCGGAATCCGACACGTCCCAATAGCCTGACAAGGTCAGTTTTCCACCTTGGGCATCGGGGTTTTCGCGTGTCCAGGTTTCGGTCCGCCATTCCTTTGGAACAGCGCGCCGCACAGCAGGGAATTCGAGCCGGTCGAGTACAAAGCGGTCGCCCTCGAAATGCCCGTCCAGTGTCCCTTCAACCAGACGCACGCCATCATCGATACGAATAAATCGGATATTGGTACCCTGCACCTGGCCCTGCATCGCCCACTCGCCACCGGGGCGGCTGCGTGCCGTCAGATCAGCCTGCAAAGCACCACCAATTTCTGTGGCATCGCCAACAAACAAGCTAAGCCAACCAATATTCTGCATCGCCGCCTGAACCCGCACGGTGGTGCCGTCGTCAGGGTTATAAACGAACCCACCGTCGGGCGTCGTACGTAAGAGTGTTTCAACCTGAACCTGGGCCTGCCCCATGCTCTGGGTTTCAATATTCAGATCAACGTCGATACGACTTGCACCGTTTGAGGTGGGTGTTGCAGTTAAATCGGCCTCAAGCGTGCGCAAACCCAGCGGAAACGGCGGATCACCGGGAACAATCATGTCGCCGCCAAGGCGGCGAACCTGCGCTTTACCCGACAAAGCACCCTCGAACCCCAAATCCCAACTCAGGCCGTAAGTCATATCCACCATGTCATTGCGGTCATCCACATCGACAATCACCCGCCCCCGCTCTTGCCCGGGTGCATCTTCCGGCAGTTGCTCACCGACCAAATTCATGACCTCATCAATAAGGCGTCGGGATAGTGTTAAACGTTCAATTTCACCTTGTGTGCGCCACCGCCCAGGTGAAAAACGGGTTTGCCGGTGCTCAATGACCACACTGTTGCGCGACGGCAAAGCCACATCAATGGCGGTATCGCCCAGCGTTAAAAGATAATCGGGCGATTGCGCCTCAGGCGCCACGTTTAATGCCATCGGGCGCTGGGTTGCGATATTGATTCCGGCATGCTCAATACCCAGGCTTGCCAACCGGCCCGCCCAAACACCTTGGCCCGGATTCTGTTCGCTGGCTTTCCACCCCCCTTGCAGTTCAGTTTGCACTGTAATGGGCGCGTCGCCCAGCACGTCACCTCCTTGCGCCCCGGCATCATAACGGCCTTGCAACTTCAGTTGATGGTCCGCCATGTTGCCGTCCAGGCCGGCACTTAACGCCGCACTGCCTTCAAGATCGGGCCAGAAATCGGCCAGACGAGGGGCATCCAAATTAAATTCAAGTGCGCTCAGCTGAAAACCCAGCCCTCCTTTTGCGCTCACCTGATTCGCCCCCAAACGCAAAGCCAAATCCAGATTCTGAATTTCAACAAACTCCGGCGCCGGCACCCACGCCTGAGCACGATCGTTATTCACTGCACGAAAATCCAGGCGCCCGTCCAGCGGCTGCCCGTTCCAGGACGAACTGGGGTCAATCGCCAATTTAACTGCAGCCGTCTCAAGCATGGCTGCATTGCGCAGTTGTACGTCGAAATCCAACGTGGCCGTTAAACTGGCCTGCGGGAGCGCCTCCGGCAAAACCATACCCAGATTCAAACGCTGCAATGCCACTTGCCCAATCAAATGATTCGGATTGACCCCACCCTGATCATTACCCGCCCAGTTAACGTCCCCCTTAAGGGAAGACCCATCACCCAAAACCAGCGACCAATTTGCCGAATGCAAAGGAAACGCTTGTTGCGGATGCAATTGCGCCTCCGCTTGTAGCTGCAGGTCTTGACCTTCACCTTGCAGCGTTATTTTGGCGGCATGCATGGATCCCTCGGCTTGCGCGCGCAAATCAACAGCGCAGAACGTGCTGACCGCATCCAGCTCCGTAGCAGACTCAGAATTTGAGCCGGCGGCTGAATCAGTGTTGGCTGATTCAGCGTCGGTGGAAACCAGGGGTAAATCGGGTAGAAAACGCCGGGCACACAGCAAAGAGTCAGGCTCTTTACTTTTTGCATCGGTTTCAACCCAAACCCGGAACGGCCAGGGGTCGGCAAGCGCCAATAAATGAAACTCCCCCTGCACACTGGCCTCGATATCCTGGCGCCCAAATTCCAACTTACGGAACACCAATTGCGCATCTTCTTTCGAGACGGCCAATGACGCCTCAAGGTTGCGCACGTCGAGCAAAACCGGCTCGTCATTCAACGATACGTTCAGCTTACCCAGGAAAAAGCGGTCGAGCGCTACAGTAACCGGCAATGCGGGCATTGAGAACGGCGCTTCAGACGGCGGCTCGTCTGACTCCAGAATATTCAACGCCAGCTCACCCACCGACAGATTGCTTGCATGTAAGCGACGGTGCCGAAGATCCGGCCAATCAACGCTAAGGGCCAAATCGTGAATCTCAACCTTGGCTGCGGGCGTGTTTAGCACCAGATGACCGACCTCCAAACCGTCCCATAAGCTGCCATCCACACGCTCAACCTGCCCACCAACCAACCCCACGCCCAGCCCAAGCGCCCAACGGGTGCCCGGTTCCGATTTCACCACCCAAAACCCAAAACCCGCAACGACCATGAGCAACAGCACCAAAGCCGGGCCGAGCCAGATAAGGACACTACGCAAGAACCGTAGAATAAATCTCAAAATGCAACACCCAGAGAAAAATGCAGCCTCAGACGGCGATCTTTCTGGCCGTAAGCCAGGTCTATCATGAACGGACCCGCAGGTGTGCGCAAGAGCGCGCCAATGCCGTAGCCGTAATGCATGTCCATATCACGAAACGACGTCGTGGCATCGCCCGCGTCGAAAAAGGCACTCATGCCGAACAGGTCGTTGAAATAATGCATATATTCAATGCTGGCCACCGCCAGTGCGGGCGCCCCGATAATGGCGTCGCCGCGTGGCAGACCAATACTGTTATAGCGATACCCGCGAATGGTACGCGCGCCGCCGGTGCGAAACCCGAAATCTTCCGGCAGGCGATCGGTCTGCGACCAGACCTTACCCACCTCGGCGCGGAACGTCAGCACATCGCGCTTGCCGATCGGCCACCATTGTTGCGCCCGTAAACCCGTGCGATAAAAAGGCTCGTGTTTATCCAATGTGACACCGGCGCCCAAATCCAGTTCAACCAGATTGCCCTCGCGAGGATCATATTTATCGTTTACGTCGCGTCGCAACCATTGCCAACCACCAACCAACGTGGGCACGTCATACCCCTCGGCGCCTTCAATTCGGGTGCGGTCATGCGCCACCAACATACTCCATTGGGTTTCGTACTCAACCCGACTGTCACCGGCGGCCTTGCGCGACTGATTGCGCCGCCACCCCAGGCCATAGCGTGTGGTATCCAGGCCTTCAATATCGGAATGGCTTGCCAGCACGCCGAAACTGTCGCGATAACCGCTGGCAGAGGGGGGCAAGTGCACATCGAAGAAAAACCGTTGCCGGTTTTTATCCACCCCGACCCCGGTTTCAATCCACACAGGCAAGCCAAACACGACATTCTGGCGATACAGGGCCTCGGCACGCACGCCGTTATCGCTATCCACCCCCAGCGATGCACCGTAACGTCGGGCCGGCGCCTCGGTGACCCGCACAACAAGCGGCATTTCAACATCGCCGTTATCAAGCGTTTCGCGCGACTGTTCGCGACTGTCCATCACAACAAACGCACCGCGAAAAAATGCCGTGGTTTGCAACGCTTGTTGCCACTCATCCAGACGGTCTTGGTCGTACGGCTCGCCCCGCGTGTATTGCACGTAACGCTCAATTAATGATTCCGGCACACGCTTCAGGCCGATAAGCCGCAATTTACCCATTCGCACCCGCGGCCCGCTATCGACCTGCACCTTAAGATCGGCTTTGGCCTCAACCGCCTCGACCGTCGCTTGTGAATGCGCAATGCGCGCCAGCAGAAAATCTTTGCGGCTAACCTCATCGAGCAACGCCGTTTTCGCCTGGCTCCATTGCTCGTTGATGAAAGGCATGCCTTCATCCAACGGCCAATCTTCTTTTAAGGTATTAACCCTTCCGGTAAATTCGGGTTCGGCAATTTTGCCGCGAAAACCAATATCTACGGAACGAACGTCGGTACGCGGCCCAGGCTCGATGGTGATATCCCACGTTTCACCCAAGGTATCCTGCCCCACCAACAAATCGACCTTGGACGAAAAATACCCCTGCGTTTCCAGGGCGGAAACAGTAGCATCACGCGCCCGACGTCTTAAACGCGTGACTTCGCCGCCGTCCTGGTCTTCGGCCAGACGCGTAATGGCATCAACTGCCCCGGTAATGGCCTGCAAGGCCTCGGGAGGCACACCGCCCGGGTCGATGACAACGTCGGGCGGCTCCGCCGCCAAAACCGGTTGCAGTGATAACGCCAACACGAACGCAAGTGCACGCAATCGCATTCAAATGCCTTATGGCTTCACAACCACCGGCGGCATTTTGCCGGCCATATCACGCGGCAACTTTGCAACCTGAATGGCAACACCGTTTGCAATCGTTTGGTACATGGCAGCCGCCTCGCTTTGCGGATCGGCCTGCACTGTAGGATGCCCGGAATCGGTTTGTTCACGAATCGCCATGGCTAGCGGCAAGGTGCCAAGCCAAGGCAAATTGAATTCGGCCGCCATATCGCGCCCGCCATGAACGCCGAAAATGGGTTCGGCATGACCGCAATTAGAGCAGACATGCATCGACATATTCTCGACCACGCCCAACACCGGCACTTCAACTTTACGGAACATATGCAGACCCTTGCGGGCATCGGCCAACGCCAGATCTTGCGGCGTGGTCACGATGACCGCGCCGGCAAGCGGCACTTTCTGGGAAAGCGTCAAGGCAATATCGCCGGTTCCCGGCGGCATGTCGATAATTAAGTAATCCAGATCGCCCCAATTGGTTTGGCGCAGCAACTGTTCCAACGCCTGACTTACCATGGGCCCGCGCCAAATGGCCGCTGAATCGGGATCAATTAAAAAACCAATGGAGTTCGCTTCAATACCATGTCCAACCAGAGGCTCCATGGTTTTGTTGTCGCGACTTTCGGGTTTGCCCGACAAGCCCAGCATCATGGGCACACTTGGGCCGTAAATGTCGGCATCGAGCAAACCCACACGGGCACCCTGGCTTTTTAGCGCCAGCGCCAGGTTCACTGACGTAGTGCTTTTGCCTACCCCCCCTTTTCCGGAGGCCACGGCAATAATGTTGCGCACATTCGGCAGGGGCTTCAAACCGCGCTGAACCGCGTGGGTTTCCACACGCAACACGCACTCGAACTGCCCCAACGAAAGGCCATGAGCGCCAAGAGCGGTTTCAATTGGTTGCTTTATTGCATTTAACCCATTGTGAATCGGGTAACCCAGCGCTAAAGTAAGACTAACCGAAGTGTCATTCACATGAATGACACTGTGCTTCATGTTTGCGGCCAACTTTTTGTTTGTGTTAGGGTCGATTACATCAGACAAAATCGTGCGGATCTCATCGGGGGACATACTCATATATCTGCCTTGCTTGTCGTTTATTTACTTCCAAACCTGAAGGATAGCGGATTCAGTTCACTACCGGGGTTACGGAACTTTTAGCTGTAATGCTGTCATACTTGCTCATATGAATACATTTAATCAAATTCTTCGCGGCCTGTTGTTCTTCGTGCTTGCCATTTTCGGCATGGCCATGGCTTTCATATTCATGGTGTCCACCGCCATTGCCGTAGGCGTACTGTACATTGTTGCAAAGGTACGTGGTCGCCCCTTCGGCGTTCGCGCCTATTGGGAAGAGCGCCGCCGACCGCGCGCCGAAAGCCGCAACACAGGCGGCGCACCGCGCTACAACAAGAAAGACGTTGTCGACGTCGAAATGCGCGAAATTCCTTAACACAGCGGCTTTCCCCGAAAAAGCAGCGGGCGATTCATTACAATAGAGGGCAAGCGGGCGCTTGAAGCGCCCACCAGCGATCCTTTTGGCTCGCTGTTTTTTGTTACCAATATTAACGTTTTGCCCAAACATGCCGCGCACCCTTTTCGTTACCACCGCCCTTCCTTACGCCAACGGTTCATTTCACATCGGCCATATCATGGAATATATCCAGGCCGATATCTGGGTTCGAACCATGCGCATGGCCGGCCACACCGTGCATTTTGTGGGTGCCGACGACGCTCACGGCGCACCGATCATGCTCAAGGCCGAATCGGAAGGCATTTCGCCACAGGCCCTGGTAAACCGCTATGCCAGTGAGCGCCCTCAGTATCTGAACGGCTTTCACATTAAGTTCGACCACTGGCACTCCACCGACACCCCTGAAAACGTTGCACTTTCGCAAGGCATTTATAAAGCTTTGAAAGCCGAAGGCCTTATTAGCACGCGCACGGTAGAACAGTTCTACGACCCGGTGAAAGGCATGTTCCTGCCCGACCGGTATGTAAAAGGCGAGTGTCCCAAGTGCGGCGCAGCCGACCAATACGGCGACTCCTGTGAAGTATGCGGCGCAGTCTACACGCCGACCGAGCTGGTTAACCCCTACTCCACCATTACCCGCGCCACGCCGGTCATGAGAAGTTCCGAACACTACTTCTTCAATCTGTCCGATGAGCGCTGCGTAAAGTTCCTGCAGGAATGGACAACCGGCTCCAACGCACAGGGCCAGAAACACCTGCAAAGTGAAATTCTGGGCAAAACGCGCGAATGGCTGGGCAATGGCGAAGCCGATGCGCAAGCCAACCTGGCCGACTGGGACATTTCCCGCGACGCCCCCTATTTCGGTATTGAAATTCCCGATGCGCCCGGTAAATACTTTTATGTGTGGCTCGACGCCCCTATTGGCTACCTGGCGTCATTAAAAGCCTACTGCGCAGAACAGGGCATTGACTTCAACGCTTTGCTCGACCCGAACGGCACCACCGAACAAGTGCACTTCATCGGCAAAGACATTGTGTACTTCCATGCTTTGTTCTGGCCCGCCATGCTGAAATTCGCGGGCCGCAAAACACCCGACCTTCTGCATGTACACGGCTTCATTACCGTTAGCGGCGAAAAAATGTCGAAAAGCCGGGGTACAGGTATCTCGCCCTTGCGGTACCTGGAAATCGGCATGAATGCCGAATGGCTGCGTTACTACATTGCCGCCAAATTGAACGCGCGCGTGGAAGACCTGGATTTCAACCCGGATGACTTCATCGCCCGGGTCAACAGTGATTTGGTCGGCAAGTATGTGAATATCGCCAGCCGGGCCGCCAACTTCATCAGTAAGCACTTTAACGGCGAACTGGCTTACACAGGCGATACGCAAGCGTTAAAAGATGAAATCAACAGCGTGACCGAAGCGGTTCAAAGCGATCTGGAAGCCCGTGAATATGGGCGTGCCATTCGCCAAGTCATGGCCTATGCCGACCGCATCAATCAGGCATTCGATACCGCCCAACCGTGGGTGATGGCCAAAGGCATTGCCGACGCGTCAGCCGAACAGAAAGCACAATTGCAAGATATTTGCTCGCGCGCACTGGCTGGGTTCAAGGCGCTTTCCGTGATGCTCAGCCCTATACTGCCCGAGCTTACCGCGCGCGTGGCACAAGAGCTTTTCAATAATGGGCAGCACTACCAATGGGCCGATGCCTCGGCACTGCCCACACGCATCAACCCATTCAAACACCTTATGCAGCGGGTCGACCCGAAAATGCTAGATGCCCTGTTCGAGCCATCGGTTGAAGAAGCCCCGACCCCCGGCGGCGAAGCCATTGCCGATACGATCGACATTAAAGACTTCGCCAAAGTGGATTTACGCATCGGCAAGATTGTTTCCTGCGATGCGGTAGAAGGGTCCGACAAGTTGTTGCGCTTAATGGTCGATTTGGGCGAAGGCCGCGAACGGCAGATCTTTTCCGGTATTAAATCCATGTACAAGCCGGAAGACCTGGCAGGAAAACTGACTGTCGTGGTGGCCAACTTGGCACCGCGCAAAATGCGGTTCGGCGTGTCGGAAGGCATGGTATTGGCGGCCAGCCACGCCAATGAAAAACAACACCCCGGCATTTATATTCTGGAGCCCTTCCCCGGTGCGCAGCCCGGCATGCGTATAAGCTAAATGGACAAATCAAGACAGGCGCGCTACGAGCGCACAATCGGCACCACGCGGTTTACCGAAGGGCGTTTCAGCACTTGGGTGAGCGTGGCGGTGAACCTGTTCTTGAGTATTGCCCAAGTTATTGTCGGCGTGCTGGCGAACTCGCAGGCCTTAATTGCCGACTCCATCCACTCGCTCTCAGACCTGCTGTCTGATTTTGTGGTGCTGGTTGCCAACAAGCACAGCCAGAAAGCACCCGACGCCGACCACCATTACGGCCATTTGCGTTTTGAAACAGCCGCCTCGCTGGCGTTGGGCGTATTGCTGTTGGCGGTGGCTGCCGGCATGCTTTGGGCCGGCATTAACAAACTGCAAGACCCCAGCATCATTGCGCCGGTACATTATGCCGCCGTGGTTGCCGCGGCCATCACACTGGTTGCCAAAGAGGGCTTGTTCCGCTATTTGCTGCGCGTGGGCCAACGGGTGAAGTCGAGCATGCTGATTGCCAACGCCTGGCACGCGCGCTCCGACGCCGCCTCGTCACTGGTCGTGCTGTTGGGCGTGGGCGCCAGCGTGGCCGGCTTTCCGCTGGCCGACCCTATTGCGGCACTCATCGTGGCGTTAATGATTGGGCGCATGGGCTGGAAATTCTTCTATACCTCCTTCAGCGACCTGCTCGACAAAGCGGTCGACAAAGAAACCGAAATCCGCATTCGTAATCTATTGTTGTCGACGCCTGGGGTCGAAGGCCTGCACGATTTGAAAACGCGCAAAATGGGTGACATGATTTGGGTTGAGGTTGATATTGAAATGGACAGCCGCCTGACCATTGCCCAAGGGCACGACATTGCCGTTCGCGCACGTGAACGCGTAATGGAGAATGAAGACGTGCTGGAAGTCATGACCCATTTCGACCCGGTCGACGTGAACGACCCCGAGCGTGTTCAAAAGAAAATGCAAGCACGCCGCGATGCACCCGAACATTAACCCTATCCCCTAACGCAAGGAGTCCGCCATGCCTGTTGATTTTGATTTCAAACTGAACGATCGAACACTGGTGCGACAACAATGTTACATAGACGGCCAATGGTGGGATGCCGACAGCGGTAAGACGCTGGACGTCACCAACCCGGCCAATGGCCAGGTTATTGCGCAGGTTCCCTATGCCGGGCAAGCTGAAACCCGACGCGCCATTGAGGCTGCTGAGCGTGCCCTGCCCGCCTGGCGCGCCAAAACCGCCGCCGAACGTGCGGCTATTTTGCGGCGCTGGTTCGAACTGCTGTTAAAACACAAAGACGACCTGGGCCGGTTAATGACGCTGGAACAGGGCAAGCCCTTAAAAGAAGCTACCGGGGAAATTGTTTACGGCGCATCGTTCATTGAATGGTTTGCCGAAGAAGGCAAACGTGCCTATGGTGAAGTCATTCCCACCCCCGTGGCCGACAAACGCTTCGTGGTCATTAAACAACCCGTGGGCGTATGCGCCGCCATTACGCCGTGGAACTTCCCCTGCGCCATGATTACCCGCAAAGCTGCGCCGGCATTGGCTGCCGGCTGCACAATGGTGTTGAAACCCGCAGAACTCACGCCGCTGTCGGCCCTGGCCCTGGCTGAACTGGCTGAACAGGCGGGCATTCCAGCCGGCGTCTTCAATATTGTGACGGGCGATCCAAAAGTGATTGGCCAGGAACTTTGCAGCAACCCCACCGTGCGAAAGCTGTCGTTCACCGGATCCACCCCCGTAGGCAAACTGCTCATGGAACAATGCGCCCCCACGTTGAAGAAGCTCTCGCTTGAGCTGGGTGGCAACGCGCCTTTCATTGTGTTCGACGACGCCGACATCGACGCCGCCGTGGCTGGGGCCATTGCCTCGAAATACCGCAACACCGGCCAAACCTGCGTCTGTACCAACCGCTTTATTGTGCAGGCCGGCGTTTACGACGAATTTGCCCAAAAGCTGGCCGCCGAAACCGCCAAGCTGCGTGTAGGCAACGGGTTGGAAGAAGATGTTGTGCAAGGGCCGCTGATTAACCCGGCCGCGGTGGAAAAAGTGGAACGCCTGATTAGCGATGCCAAGAGCAAAGGCGCCACCATTACAACAGGCGGCGAACGTCTGGAAAAAGACGGATTGTGGTTCCAACCTACGGTGCTAACCCACATGACGCCCGACATGGATATTGCCCAGCAGGAAATTTTCGGGCCGGTATCGGCGCTATTCAAATTCGACACCGAAGACGAAGCCATTGCGATGGCCAACAACACAGAATACGGCCTGGCCGCCTATTTCTATGCGCGCGATATTGGCCGCGTATGGCGCGTAGGTGAAGCGTTGGAGTACGGCATGGTCGGCATGAACACCGGCTCTATTTCCACTGAAGTGGCACCGTTTGGCGGCATCAAGAATTCCGGCATGGGGCGGGAGGGCTCGCACTATGGCCTGGAGGAATACCTGGAAATTAAATATATGGCCATGGGCGGGCTGTAATAGAGCTGCCTGCTGCCGCTTTTTCGTAACGACACATTTGAAAGCGTCGTTGCGTTGGAGCGCTGAACAAAAGCAAGAAACGGCCTACTTCGAACTTGGAGAACACGCATGGGTGACATCCTTTGGAACGAGTTGACTGCAGGCCTTCCTGATTCAACGCAATGGGCGCATGCGGTTATCCGATTGCTGGCCGCCATGTTGGTGGGCGCCATTGTCGGCTTTCAGCGCGAACGCACGGGAAAAGCGGCAGGACTGCGCACGCATATCCTTGTTGCCTTGGGCACAACGCTGTTCGTACTTGCCGCGACCCGAAGCGACATGTCTTCTGATGGAATCTCGAGGGTGATTCAGGGAATTACGACCGGCATCGGTTTTATCGGCGCCGGCGCGATTCTGAAGTTAAGCGCTACGCAGGAAATTAAAGGTTTGACCACAGCAGCCGGCATTTGGATGACAGCCTCGATCGGTGTGGCGATCGGTTTGGGTCTTTTAGGGCTTGCCTTTCTGGCGACCATTCTAACGTGGATTACGCTCGCTTCCCTGGGGTTGCTGGAAAAGCACGTGGAACTTAAAGCACCCGAGCGCTAGGCCATCGTGGAGCGGGTGAAGGGAATCGAACCCTCGTCTTAAGCTTGGGAAGCTTCTGCTCTACCATTGAGCTACACCCGCAGCGCCCGCAATTATAGCGCCTTCATTATAATGGCGCCCATGACTACAGAACGCCCCCTTTCCAGCGCTGCGGACGACTCGAAAAACAGCGCAAACAATGCGGCCCAGTACCCGCATATTCGCAGTTTCGTGCATCGCCGCAGCCACATTACGCCCAGCCAGCAAGATGCGGCTGATCGGCTGCTGCCTATATGGGGCATCCCTTACCAGGCCCAGCTTTTAAACCTGGACGCAGCCTTCAACCGGCACGCCCCCACGATTCTGGAAATCGGTTTTGGCATGGGGGAAACCACAGCCAAAATTGCCCAGTCGCGACCCGACGAAAACTTTCTGGGTGTTGAGGTGTTTAACGCCGGTGTTGGTTCGTTGCTCAAACGCATCGACGAACAGCAGATTCAGAATATTCGCATTATTCAGCACGACGCCGTTGAAGTGCTGCGCGACATGATTGCACCCGATACACTGGATGGCGTGCATATTTACTTTCCCGACCCCTGGCCAAAGAAACGGCACCATAAGCGACGCCTGATTCAGCCGCCCTTCATTGCTCTATTGGCTTCGCGCCTGAAGCCCGGCGCCTACCTGCATTGCGCCACCGACTGGGAACATTACGCCGAACAAATGCTGGAGGTGTTATCGGCCGAACCGACGCTGCAGAACACAGCCCAAGCGTATGCGCCGCGGCCCGACTACCGCCCGCTAACCAAGTTTGAAAACCGGGGGCTGAAACTGGGCCACGGTGTGTGGGATTTAATTTTTACGCGCAAGTAAATACGCAATTAAACACTTATGAAGATCACTTTGAACGGCGAACCAACGCCACTGAATAATGTACAAACTGTCGCCGACCTGATTCGCCATATGGGCTGGGAAGGCAAGCGCATTGCGGTTGAGCGCAATGGTGAAATTGTGCCCAAAAGCCAGCACGCCCAAGAGGCGCTGGCCGATGGCGATGAAATTGAAATTGTTGTGGCAGTAGGTGGCGGCTGACGCTTAACGGAACGGAAAGCCCCCGCCACCGCCGCCACGGCCCATACCTTTCATACCGCCCATGGCGCGCATCATTTTGCTCATGCCGCCTTTTTTCATTTGCTTCATCATGCCTTGCATTTGGTCGAACTGCGACAGCAGACGATTCACTTCCTGAACCGACACGCCCGAGCCGGCCGCAATCCGGCGCTTGCGCGACGCTTTCAACAATTCAGGCTTGGACCGCTCTTGCGGCGTCATGGAATTCAAGATGCCTTCGGTTCGGCGCATTTGCTTTTCCGCCTGCCCGCCTTGCAACTGGCTGGCGGCCGAGGCGAACTGGGCCGGCAACTTTTCCAGCATGGACGTCATGCTGCCCATTTTCTTCACTTGCTGAAGTTGGTCGCGAAAATCATTCAAATCGAACTTGCTGCCCGATTTAAGTTTGCCGGCCAGTTTCTGCGCTTCGGCTACATCAATATTCTTCTGCGCCTGCTCAACCAGCGAAACAATATCGCCCATGCCCAGCACGCGCTGCGCCATCCGCTCGGGATGAAACGGCTCCAGGCCATCAAGCTTTTCCGACACCCCGACAAACTTCAAGGGCTTACCGGTAACGTGGCGTACCGATAACGCCGCACCCCCGCGGGCATCGCCGTCGAGCTTGGTGAGGACCACACCCGTAAGCGGCAATGTCTCGCCAAAAGCCTTGGCCACGTTTACGGCATCTTGCCCTTGCATGGCATCAACCACGAACAAGGTTTCAATGGGTTGCAGCAAATCGTGCAGTGCGCGAATCTCGCGCATCATGTCTTCATCGATACCCAGGCGCCCGGCCGTATCGACGATAAGCACTTCATAGTGATGACGCTTGGCGTGATCCAGCGCGGCGCGGGCAATGTCTTCGGGTTTTTGATCGCCGCTGGAAGGGAAGAAATCAACCCCGGCCTGCGCGGCAACCGTTTTCAACTGGTCGATAGCGGCCGGACGATAAACGTCGGCACTGACCACCAGCACTTTCTTCTTGCCGGTTTTACGACCCTTGGCAGTATGCCCGCCTTCATGCAGCCACTTCGACAATTTCGCCGTGGTGGTGGTTTTACCGGAACCCTGCAGGCCCGCCATAAGAATAATGGCCGGGGGCTGCGTGGCCAGCGAGAGCTCATTGGCATGCTCTTCCTGATCGCCCCCCATGAGCGCGGTGAGTTCTTTATGAACCACCCCTACCAAGGCTTGACCCGGATTCAGGCTGTCGGCCACCTCGGTACCCAGGGCTTGTTCCTTGACCCGGGCAATGAAATCGCGCACCACGGGCAAGGACACATCGGCCTCTAAAAGGGCCATGCGCACTTCACGCAGCATATCCTGGGTGTTGGCTTCGGTAAGCCGCGCCTCGCCCTTCATGGTTTTCACAACACGGGACAACCGTTGCGTAAGATTTTCTAGCATGACAATGATTTCGTTAAAACTGGTTTAGTATCTGGTGATACCGTCTAAAATGACTAAGTACAACATTCATGACCGAATAAGGCATTATGCCTTACACCTTAATCCATTATTGCGGGAAGTATGTCTGAAGGCATTGTATTGCACTCATTGGCCGCCCTGGCCTACGCACTGTTGGCCCTGGGGCTGTGGCGCTCGCTTGCCAAAGGCCAGAACACACTGAAAATGGGCATGGCCGGCCGGGCCGGCTTATTAGGCGCCCTGGCGCTTCACGGCGCCGCCCTGTACCAAACCGTACTGCCGCCCAACGGCCTTTACCTGGGCTGGGCCCTGGCACTGTCGGCCGCCATTTGGCTTGGTATGTTGATATTCTGGCTGGAAAGCTTTGTCATCAATATTGATGGACTCCTGCTTATTTTACTCCCGGCCAGTGTCATTGCCACGGTTCTGGCGGCTATTTACCCTTGGGGCCACCTGGTGGCCCACGCCAGCAGCGAGCTCTTGCGCGTTCACCTGCTCATTGCCCTGATGGCATATGGGCTGGTAACTGTGGCTGCCCTGCAAGCCATTCTAATGGCCATGTTGCATGGTTATTTGCACCGCCCCGTGGAACAGGTTGAAAAAAGCTCGTTGGTGGCCCACGCGCTTGATTGCATGCCGCCTTTACTGGTTCAGGAAAGATTGCTGTTTCGCCTGATCTGGATCAGTTTCATCGCACTCACGCTCACACTCATTACCGGCTCGATGGTGTCGCTAAGCTTGTTGGGTGTCCTGGTTCCGTTTGATCACAAAACCATTTTCACCGTCTTGTCGTGGCTCACTTTCGCGGTCTTGCTAATCGGCCGCTACGCGCGCGGCTGGCGCGGCCGCCAGGCCCTGCGTTGGACACTGGCCGGGTTTGCTTTTGTGGTGCTTTCCTACACGGGCAGCCGCTTCGTAATTGACGTTATTTTGCAAAGAGGATGAATTGGGTAAGCTGATATTCTGGATTCTTGTTATTTTGGCCGGGTTGGTGGCGGTGCGCCTGATTGCCCGCCACAACGAACGGCAAAACGCGCCCAGGCAGGCGCCCAAAAGCCAGGCGGGCAAAGCGGCCAAAGAAAAGCAATCGCTTGGGGCCGACGAACCCGAAGCCATGGTGCGCTGCGCCCACTGCGGCATTCACATGCCCCGTTCGGAAGCGGTGCTGTCTGATGGAAAAACATGGTGCAGCCCGGAACACGCCAAGCTGGGAGTACGCCAATGATGGGACTCATGCTAGACCGACACGGCTGGCTGAAACCCCATGGGCAAGTGCAATGCCGCCCTTCGCCCAACTACGACAAGCGCCCCGCAGGGGTTGACCCCACCTTGCTGGTGCTACATAACATTAGCCTGCCGCCGGGTCAGTTCGGCAAAAAACACATTGTGGATTTTTTCCTGAACCAGCTCAATTTTAACGATCACCCCTGGTTCGAAAATGTCCGCAGCCTGAAGGTATCGGCCCACTTCCTGATTGACCGCGAAGGCACCATTACCCAGTTCGTTTCAACCCGGCACCGGGCCTGGCATGCGGGGGTGTCATCGTTCAACGGCCGCGAAAAGTGCAATGACTTTTCCATTGGCATTGAACTGGAAGGCACCGACACCCAGCCCTACACCGACGAACAATATTACGCCCTGAAACGGCTTACCCAGGTGATACGTGCACGCCACACCCTAAAGGCGGTACGCGGCCACGAACACATTGCCCCAGGCCGGAAAACCGACCCGGGGTCTGCTTTTAAATGGCGCCGCTATGCACGGGAAGGGCAATGGCTTTTACGCCAATTGCCCCAGGTCTGAAACAGCTGAATCAGCCTTTCAGCAGCAACGCATTCAACCGCTTTACAAAACCGGCGGCATCTTTCAAATGGGCGCCTTCAGCCAGCATGGCCTGATCCAGCAGCACCTGCGCCCAATCACCGAAGTCGTCATCCGACGCATCTTTCACCCGACCCAGCAACGGATGCTCGGGGTTGATTTCCAGAATCGGCTTCACTTCAGGCGCTTCCTGGCCGGCCGCCTGCAACATGCGCAGAATATGCGGGCTTAACTCGTTGGAGTCCACCACCACGCACGCCGGTGAATCCACCAAACGCGCCGTGGCACGCACTTCCTTCACCTTGCCGTCCAGCGCCTTTTGCAAACGCTCGATCAACGGCTTGCTTTGCTCGGCCACTTCCTCTTGGCGCTTTTTCTCGTCTTCATCGGCCAACTGCTCAAGGTCTAACCCGCCCTTGGCAATGGACACCAGCGACTTGCCGTCGAACTCACGCAGGAAAGACAACATCCACTCGTCGACCCGGTCGGACATCAAGAGGACCTCGATACCCTTCTTGCGGAAAATCTCCAGGTGCGGGCTATTCGACGCCGCTGCATGCGACTCAGCCGTGACATAGTAGATTTTGTCTTGCCCTTCCTTCATGCGCGACACGTAATCGGCCAGCGACACGGTTTGGTTGGCAGAGTTGTCGTGCGTGGACGCAAAACGCAGCAACTTGGCAATGCGTTCCTGATTTGCCACGTCTTCACCCACGCCTTCCTTCAGCACCTGGCCGAACTGCTCCCAGAACACTTTGTAATCGTCGGGCTTGTTTTCAGCCATGTCTTCCAGCAGCATCAGAATGCGCTTGGTTGACCCTTCGCGAATGGAACGCACATCGCGGCTTTCCTGCAGAATTTCACGCGACACATTCAGCGGTAAATCGGCCGAATCGATAACCCCGCGCACAAAGCGCAGGTAGGTGGGCAAAAGCTGATCGGCGTCGTCCATAATGAACACGCGCTTCACATACAGCTTCACACCCCGACGGCCATCGCGGTCCCACAGGTCGAACGGCGCACGCTTGGGCACGAACAGCAACTGCGTGTACTCGCTGCGCCCTTCCACCCGGTTGTGTGTCCAGGCCAGCGGGTCTTCAAAATCGTGCGACACGTGCTTGTAGAACTCTTTGTACTGCTCATCGGTAATCTCATTCTTGGCGCGCGTCCACAACGCATTGGCCTGATTCACCGTTTCCCATTCCGTGGTTTTCACCTGGGCCGACTTTTCTTCGCTCCACTCTTCCTTGAGCATTTGAATCGGCAAAGAAATGTGGTCGGAATAACGGCGCAGAATTTCGCGCAACTTCCAACCGCTTAGGAACTCGTCTTCCTCTTCACGCAAATGCAGGGTCACCGACGTACCGCGATCGGCCTTTTCCACCTGGGTGACGGAAAACTCGCCCTGGCCGTCGGATTCCCATAGCACCGCCTCGGTTTCGGACGCATCGGCCCGGCGGCTCAGCACCGACACCTTGTCGGCCACAATAAAGGAAGAATAAAAACCCACCCCGAACTGACCAATAAGGTTGGCGTCTTTCTGCTTGTCGCCCGTTAACTGAGCGAAAAACTCTTTCGTGCCTGAACGGGCAATGGTGCCCAGGTTCTGCACCGCATCTTCGCGCGACAGGCCAATACCGTTGTCGGAAATGGTGACCGTGCGCTTGTCGGCGTCGTACTCCACGCGAATACGCAAATCGGCATCACCCTGCATCAGTTCAGGGTTGTCGATTGCCTGAAAACGCAGCTTGTCGCAGGCGTCGGACGCGTTCGAGACCAGCTCGCGCAGGAAAATTTCCTTGTTGCTGTACAGGGAGTGAATCATCAGGTGAAGCAACTGTTTTACTTCAGCCTGAAAGCCCAGGGTTTCAGAAGGCGCAGTATTCGAATCCGTTTGCGTCATTTTTTGCCACATTTGGTTAGTTAGTTGAAAAAGGCGCACGCTACTACACGCGAGGCCGCCATCGCATGGGAGTGTAAATGGGGGTGGTTGGGGGAAATTCAATAGGGGGAAATGGGGGTGTGGGTGGGGTGCGTGCAAAGTTTTCGCAGAACACGTATAATTTTGCCTTTCTTGCCACGGTATGTATTCTTGATACCGACCCACTTCGAATATGCCCGGGTGGTGAAATTGGTAGACGCAGGGGACTCAAAATCCCCCGCCGCAAGGCGTGCCGGTTCGATTCCGGCCCCGGGCACCATTGTCAGTATCGACTCTTGGGCTCTACCCCGTAAAAGGGGGATAGGCACTCATCAAACACGGTTAATCACGCCGTTCCAACCGCACTGAGCTAAGACGCGCAGGCGGTAATTCTCAAAATTCCTGAACCCATACGCTCTGCGCGAAAGCATCTCCATCTTTGTATGGAATCCTTCAGTAATGCAATTCGCTGGTCAGTCCAATCATAGGCCAGAAGTGCGTTTAATTCTCTCGGCAGTCCAATTGTTCAGTGCTCGCAGAGAGTAAAACCTAGATTCCGGCTCAGCACTTATCACAGGCTCTCTTGGCCGGGTTAACTGTTTCAGCTTTGATCTGTGCTCAGCACTGTTTAGGTCGCAGCGACTTCACTCTTTTGTGTCTATGTGATAATTTATGTAATAAAATATGGGTGTGCGCAATGGAGGGCGGCTGTGCGGCGATCCAGCTTACTGACAGCGAAATCAAAAAGACTGAATGAACAGGCCCTTGCACGCTTGCGCGAATTGCCGGTGGAGGATGTTGCGTCGGCCGTCGGTATCACCCTACGTGGAAACAAGGCGATGTGCTTCCGCGGTCACGATTCAGCTAGTCCAAGCTTCACAGTTAGCAAAGCAAGAAATACGTGGAGGTGCTTTGGGTGTGGAGAGTATGGAGACTCAATCGGGCTAGTCCAGAACATTTATGGTCTTGGGTTTACGGATGCCTGCAATTGGCTCTGCCGTCACTTTGGCATTGTCGGTGGTGACGTTTCGCTCGACCGCCAACTTCGGGTGGTGCCACGGGTGACAAGTCCTAAGTCCGTTCATCGTCCTCCAGCAGAGCCCTCGGGCAGCCCCGACCCTGAGTTATACGCTTGGTTGGTGGCGCATTGTGGACCGGTGACAGCAATTTCAGGAACAACCTACCTCCAGGTTCACGGCATTGCACCAGATCTGGCGCTTAGGTTCGGCGTTGTGGAGCTAGTGGATCCGGTTAGAGCATATCGAGAACTAGAAAGGCATTGGGGGACAGAGCGAATCAGTCGATCAGGATTATCTGGGAGTCGACGGGCATTAAGCTGGTCAGGCTACGCTTTAATCTTTCCTTTCAAGCTTGATGCTGCCATACAGTACCTACAGGTCCGCTGCTTTCACGGGAATAAGAAGTTTTTTGGCCCAAGTGGTATCCCCAAGCCGATGTTCAATAGTCAACGGATTCGCGGGTTGCAGCCGGGGAGTCGTCTCCACATTTGTGAAGGCGTTCCAGATGCAATTGCCATGGAGGGGGTTGGGCTAGCTGCTGTGGCAGTATTAGGCTCTACATCGTTTCGATCTGAGTGGGTTGAGGAGCTGCTCCCGTTTGATCTAGTGGGTGTGCCTGACGGTGATGATGCGGGCGAAAAATTCATGAAGCGCCTTACTGATGAGTTTCGCGCTAGAAGCAAGAGCATTCGATTTGTAGTTCCTCCTAAGGGCATGGATGCTAGTGATGTAATTGCGAGGGGAAAGAATGCTTAGTTTCCTAAGTCAGGTATGTGACCAATTGAATATGCGCTGGGCATGGGAAAAGGTGAAACGAGCGTCTGTTCCCGGCGATATCTGGATCGACGAGGCAGACTTAGCACATTTTGAGGTCCATTTGGGCCCCGAGCTTCGAAGTCTTAGTGAGGACCTGCACTCTGGAAAGTTTCGGATGTCACCAATTCGGCCGATGGCCTTTCCAAAAAATCCTGATGAAGATGGGAACTCTAGGGTTCGACAGTACTTTCATTTTACTGTCAGAGATCAAGTAGCGTGGACTGCTGTTGTAAATGTTCTAGGACGCTATGTAGACGCAAAAATGCCCGTCTGGAGCTATGGCAACAGGCTCTTCCGGTCGGCATGGATTGAAGAAGATTTTCAAGGTAACAAGATACGGAAAATCGGACCGTACAGGCACTCGTCCGGCCGCATCTATCGGCCATTTCAGCAGGCTTGGCCGCTATTTAGGCGTCATGTTGCCTTGGCAGTCTCCGCAGCAGCGCACGGTCATTCCAAGAAGGGTAGCCTCGATGATGATGAGCGCGAAGAGCTTGAGCTTCAGCAGCGCATGCACCTGGCAGATCGATGCCCATATATTTTTGCTACGGATTGGACCCGCTTGCCAACTGATCCCTGCAAGGATGATATCTATTGGGCATCTATAGATCTTGAGAGGTTCTATCCTTCCATCCCACTTACCGCATGTGTTGACGCAATCTCCCAAGCTGTTCCCGCCGAACTGCGTCTGGAAGTCCAACCACTGCTAAAGACGTTGACACAGCTTCCATTGGATCTTGATGGATGGACGGATGTCGAATTGAAGCACATTGAGCTTGACGGCTCTCGAAAGACATTCCGCAGAATTCCCACTGGGCTCATGGTGTCAGGGTTTCTTGCGAATGCGGCGCTACTACCAGTTGATCAAGAGGTTCAGAAAACGCTCCCTCGCGGACGTGTCGCACACTTCCGTTATGTCGATGATCATGTGATATTGGCTAAGACGTTTGAGGATCTAGTGTGGTGGATCGATCACTATATTGAAGTAATCGATCGTCTCGGCTCCGGTGCAAGAATTAATCCAGCGAAGACAGAACCGAAAGCTCTAGGAGATTTGTTGGGAGAGAAAGACCCCGACAAGCGCTTAGTCGGGTCGGCCCTATGGAGCCGTGCCCTGGGTGAGTGTCGCCTTGATCCTGAGTTTCCAACTCCATTAATGACGAAGACGATTGCTTTGGTTTCGGCAATCGGCAGAACAGACTTTACTACGCTGGAAGATAATGAACTCTCTATTCTGTCTCAGCAGTTGGAGCATCTATTACTTGTAGATGTTCCTGAAGCGGAGATGCCCGCTCGAACCCGCCTGGCGTTTGCAGCGACTCGCCTTGCCCGCGTTGCCGAAGCAAGATTCGCCGCACCGGAAACACTCGACCTCCGATATAGCCGGCAAGGGAAAGGCCGAACGACTGTAGTGCAAGCAACCAATCACAATGGTGAGGGTTCATCGTTCGACCCAATAGCAAGTCTTACAGGTCTCAATGACGCGAAGATTCACGCTCGACTGGCCAATATTGCCGACCGAGTATTTGGTTTGGTGAGAAGAGTTCTGTACGAGAGATCTGATCGCGTCCGGCTGTGGACTCATGCGCTGACCATCGCGCGCCGCCTCGGAGCTACGGGGCTGGAGCTTCTCTTTGACGACATCGATCGTTATGCTCGCGACCCCGTGAATAGGTTGGCGGCGAGTTACATACGTGGCAATTCATACGCAGTGCTTGCTGCAGAAACTGTGCGAGCAGCAAAACTATTGGTCGACACTAATGCAGCGGGATGGCGCAGAGCAGCAGCACTGAGATCTTTGGAGGATATTGCAAAGTTTACCAATCGAGGACTGCCTGAAGCAGACAGATGGTTTGTACAAAAAAGTCTAAATCAGCTTTTCGTTGGTGTGTACTGTGCCACTGTGTTGTTGGAGCAGTCGCCAGCCTCCTCGAAGCTCTTGCAAGAGCCCCTTAGTCAAGCATTCATCGATAATGGCCGCTTGCTGTTAACTAGCAATGAAGTGCCGCCAGACCTGCGCGTTGCGCTTGCATGGTGGGGATGTAAATTCGACCTTCGCAAGCCAGTTCGCCGAGCGTCTGATTTGATCATTCACTTGGGAACTCTTATCGATAAACTCCCTGAGTCTGACGATCTGTGGACTTTTTTTCCTGCGGATGCTCCAGTTGCACCATTAGAACGGATCGCATCAGCCACTAGGTCAATTAAAGCGGATCAAGAAGGGTGGTGGTTTGATGCATTGATGCAACGCCTCGATCGCCCCCGTATTCAGAATATAGCGACTCTTTCCCCAGTGGGATCTAAGGTTCGACAATTACTTGATGGATCCGCAACAGAGAAAGTACTCCCGTTGCCCGTTTGGGCAACAAAGGTCTGGAGCAACAGTGGTCCCGGAAGCACAACGGAGTGGCGGCTTGGTGAATGGACCTGCTTAGAAATCGTGAGACAAGCAGCAGTACTGCTGTCGTCTACCACTGAGACGTTGGATCGTGATTATCTTCAACGTGCATCGCGCAGAGGCATTGATACCCGATCCCGTTGTGCCCATCCATTAAACTTTGCGTTGCCGAGTCATCTTGTCGATGCTGTGGCGGTCTCGTGGCAAGAATGGAAGCAGAAGTTACGAGGGTCTGGAAGTGGCGTTCTACGGTTAGTTCCCCAACGACTCCGGATCTATGACAGACGCTATGCTCCGCTTGTTGTGAGCGAAATAGGTACAGCACAGAACTCAATTCGCGGTCTTGGCCTTTGCTTATTTGCCTTGCTTTCACGTTCATTCTTGCTGCCGGTGCAGTGGAACGGGCTGGGACATGAAGACATGCTCAGACACCTCCCTCAGCTTTTGCGAGACGAGATCACCTATTCATCGGCAACTCTTGGAATTCTTGAGGCATGCCTCCAACCTCGAGCGACCGAAAACGTATTCGCTGGCCTCCATCAAACATGGAATCCAAGCTTCGATGATGACACTCAGCATGATCCGGTAAGCCTCATTGACACAGCAGATTTGGCGCGAATCATTTCGATTGCACAAAATGAGCTGGAGGCAAATCAAATATCGACATTCAATCAGGAATTTCGGCAAGTCACGCCGGTTAATCTCATGCTTCTAACAGACGCTGATTGGAAGCAATACTTTGAAATGTAGCCAACATGACTTTTGAGACTCCAGCATTGGTTGAAACGCTTACTCTTGGTGTAATTCAGACTACCTTGGATTTTGAGGCTGCTTGGAATGTAGGCAGTGATGAGCCAAAAATCTCGGCACCTGAGGATAGTCGTGCGTGGCACGAAATTCGCAGAGCCATGAGGGCATTGGCAGATAACGACGACCAACCCCGCATTATTCTTCTCCCTGAGCTAGCGCTCCCAAGAACCCGGCTAGATGATTTTGAGCGGCTTGCCTGTTCCATGAACGTGCTGGCAATCGTTGGTGTTGACTACCGTTTGAGTAATCGAACGAAATCTGTGAAGAATCAAGGACTCGTTCTCGTCCCAAAAAATTTTTGGAAGCGGACATCTTCACGTTATGCCGCTAGGGTTTGGTTTGGCAAACGAGACCCTGCGCCAGCGGAGGCGTCTGGTTTTAAAAAATACGCACCACCATGGGCATTCCACTCCGATTCTAATGTCTATGTTTTCGATGCAGGCCCTTATGGGCGGATCGGAGTCAGCATTTGCTACGATTTCATGGACATTGAGCGTGCTCTTCTATATCGTGGCCGGGTTCACCACTTATTTGTAATAGCCTACAATCGTGACGTAAAGCTCTTTGAGTCGTTGGCCGTTTCTTTATCAAGGACGGTCTTCTGCAATGTGGTAGTTTGCAACACAGGATACTTTGGTGGTTCGTTGGTCGTCAGCCCATACTACAAGGCGTTCAAACGTTTTGGGTACTCGGTCGAAGGCGGAAAGATTTTCACTGCTCAGTGCGTTCAGCTTCCTGTGCGCGGCCTAGATGCAGCCATTCGTGGGTGCGACACTGAGTCAGCTACATATAAGCACTTACCTCCAGGTTTTACGGCTAGTGTTGGCAGCACTGCTACACCTCTGGAAGGCTCACCGCTAGAGACCAGGACACTGTTCACTCCAGACTGAGCGTTGATTATTGCAGACTGAACCCACCCAGTTGATCTTGCGAAATCAACCGATTTGCGATACATTGTATCTCAATCAGACTCAACGGGAGATTCCTTATGGCAAACACCACTATGGTGCACGTTCGTGTAGACGAAAAAATCAAGGCAGAGGCCACGGAAACCCTGGCATCAATGGGTTTGACCGTTTCTGATGCTGTGCGCGTCTTCCTGACCCGCGTAGTCGCCGACAAGGAGCTGCCATTCGCAGTTAAGGCCCCAAATACCCGCAGCCGTAAGGCGATGGCCGAGGCTGAAGAAATCATCAAGAACCGTCGCACCCGCTTCAATAACTCAGAAGCCCTGATTGATGACCTCGAAAAAGTCAGCCGCAAGTAAGCGAACCACCCTGCCACGCGCTAACGGAGATTGGGCTGGCTATCGAAAGTGCCATGTGGGTGGCGACTTTCTGCTGATATACCGACTTGATGACACAGGCAAACACGGCCTAGTGGTGTTTGTACGAAGTGGCACCCATTCCGAACTATTCTCGTAGCCAGAAGCGGCGCACACATTCGGCCAACCGCACTGACGAAGTCAAACACAAACCGCTACCAGTCAAGTTATCATCTATTCCATCAACCTAACCTGGGAAAGCAGCAAATGGATCAAGTCATTCAGCGACTGCGCCGGTTCCGCGACGAACGAAACTGGCAGCAATTCCACAACTCTAAAGATCTGGCCATGGCGCTTAGTATCGAGGCCGGCGAATTGTTGGAGGCGTTTCTGTGGAAGTCGCCGGAAGACGCCGACCCGGAGAAAGTTAAGGAAGAGCTCGCCGATGTCTTTGCCTATGCACTGCTGCTGTCAGATGCTTACAACTTCGACTTAGAGAAAATCATTCTGGAAAAAATTGACAAGAATGAAGCAAAATATCCAGTAAACAAGGCAAAGGGAACTGCGAAAAAATACAACGAGCTATGAGCCATACCCATCTTGTCGAAGTAAACCGTTATCGGTTTTCAACAGAAACTTTGGCGGAAATCGAGTCCGATGCGTACGCAGCCAATAACTGGCCGCTGGTTTATATCCTTAGCGATAGAAAAACGCGTCGCGCCTACATCGGGGAAACCACCGACACCATCACTCGACTGGGAACGCATCTTAAGCACCCTAAAAAACAATCTTTAACGACGGTGCACCTGGTTAGCAGTGAGCGCTTCAATAAGTCAGCAACACTCGATATTGAGTCGTCCCTTATAAAGTACATGTCGGCTGACGGGAGTTTCAATTTACTGAACGGCAACCTGGGGTTGAGTGACCACAATTACTACCAAAGAGACGAGCTTTATTACAAGATCTTCCGTGAGACTTGGGACAGGCTGCGCAGATACGGAGTTGTGGAAAGGTCGATTGAAGCCATCGACAATTCGGATGTCTTCAAGTACTCGCCGTACAAGTCGCTGTCGGCAGATCAACAGCAAGGCCTGATCGAGATAATGCGATCGCTGGTTGACTCTAACTTGAAAAATGTCGTGGTCCAAGGCGGCGCCGGAACCGGGAAGTCGGTACTGGCTATCTTCCTTTTCAAGCTCATTCACTCCGATCTTGAAGAATTGGACCTGCGTGAGTTTTCCGAAGAAGAAAAAGAGCTGCGAACGCTTCTACTGCAGCTCAAGCAGATATTTCCACGTCCACGTATGGCCTTAGTAGTTCCCATGAACTCATTTCGAAGCACGCTGAAAAAGGCTTTTCGCCATGTTGCTGGCCTGCACCCCGACATGGTCATCAGCCCTTCGGAACTGACGCAACAACACTACGACATCGTCTTGGTGGATGAGTCTCACCGTTTGCGCAAGCGCGTTAACCTGGGGGCATATTACGGCGCGTTCGACAGGGCCTGTGCGGGTCTTGGTTTAGACAAGAACACGTGCAGCGAAGTGCACTGGGTCACGCAGCAATCAGCCAAGGCGGTTTTCTTCTACGATCCGAACCAAAGCATCAAACCATCCGATGCCAACGAATCCGACTTCGACCATATCAAGTCATCACCAACCAGCAAGGTCATGACACTCGTTTCACAATTCCGGGTTCGGGCAGGACTTCATTATGCACATTTTGTTGACGACCTTTTGAATCTCCGACTTCCAGCAGGCAAAAAATTCAGTTCAAGCAAATACGAATTTCTGGTCTTCGACGAGCTGTCGGACATGGTTAAAGAGATTGAGCGCAGAAACAACAACTATGACCTGGCACGTTTGGTCGCAGGCTACTCTTGGCGCTGGGTCTCAAAAAACACCCCGGATTTGCACGACATTGAAATCGGCGACGTGCGATTGCGCTGGAACAGAACGAATATTGATTGGATCAACTGCCAAGGTGCCGAGAACGAAGTGGGCTGCATCCATACCACCCAAGGCTACGACCTGAATTACACCGGGGTCATTTTTGGTCATGAAATCAAATATGACGAACAGCGCGATGAAATTGTTATCGACAAAAATAATTACCATGACCGCAATGGGAAGCAGGCAATTAAGGACCCACACGAACTCAAGCAATACATACTGAATATTTACCAGACTATTATGCTGCGAGGCATACGCGGCACGTTCATCTACGCATGCGACGACGGGCTGCGTCGCTACCTGAAGCGGCATGTGGAAAGCTATAAATCCAATGTCATTGCGTTTCCAGAACCGGCGGCGCCGCTGGAGCCTTACGTTAATGCAGTTCCGCTGTATGACCTGCATGCCGCTGCCGGTAACTTCAGCGAGTTTCAACAGGTGGAGCATGAAAACTGGGTATCCGTACCCGAGGGCATGCCCGTGGGGAAAAATATTTTTGCCTGCCATGTCGCGGGCGAATCCATGAACAAGATTATTCCTGACGGCGCTATCTGCCTGTTTCGCTTGAATCCTGGCGGTAGCCGAAACGGGAAAATCGTTCTGGTCGAGTGCGCTGACATACAAGACGGCGACGCCGGCTCACGTTACACCGTTAAGGAGTATCAAAGCTTCAAGACCTATACTGAAGACGGTGCCGAGAATTTTCAGGTTTTATTGAAACCAAGGTCTACGAATCCTGCACTAACTGCAATTGAACTCAGCAGCAAAGACGACGAACACCGTTATCGGGTGGTCGGTGAGTTTTTGGGGGTGATTAGTTAGTCTAATTATCCTAGGCGCAAATAGCCCAAGTAACTCAAAATCTCCGGTCGACTAGGGCACAACCGTATCTATATTTGACTGTACGACGGTAAATCGCCTTGATACGCATCGCCCCTTATGCAAAATACAAACTGGGCAATCCTAGGATAGAATCAATTGGGGACACTGGGTATTACCCCCATTAAGCCTGCTCTTCGCAAAAAACAAGTTTAATGAATACCTCATGTCCCCTTTTTTGATCAAAAGCCATTGAGCCTCACCGCCAACGCCTCGGCAACTGCCTCTTCCAGAAAGTCTAGTCTATCCTGGCCCCAAAACCCTTCACCGCGGAACGCATACCAAGGTGAGCCGAATACGCCTTCACCAACCGCTTCGTCAGTGTATTTTCTGTATACGGCGCCCACATCGTCCGTCATTGCAAGCTGCATAATGCGTTCACTTGGCAAATGCAGCTTTGCGGCCACAGCCAATAGCACGCCCGGATCGGATATGTCCTGCTCATGACACCATTCTGCTTCAAGAATCAACTTGTACAGGGCCGCCACGTTCAAGCCCAGTTGATCGCACGCGATCGTAAAACGCGAGGCGAGATCGCCATTGGGGCACATATGGCGGGGAGTGATATTGATGGGTATCGCCAATTGGCGCATCCATCGCTTTAACTCCGCTTCGCGATAGGCTTGTCGCTCGCGCGAACGTAAATTTAGCGGAATGCCGCCTGTTCGTGAATACACGTCCAGCAGGTCAACCGGCTTGTAGTTGATCTTGACATCGTAGCGAGCGGCAATGCCTTCCAGGCGGTCGGCTCCCAAGTAAGCCCAATCCGAGTTGATCCAAAAATAGTAGTCAATGGTATTCATACATGCTGCCCCGTTAGTTCAGGCACGATGTGAGCCACCGGTGGGTTGGATCGCATGCGCCATGCGCTCAAGAACGCTACCAGTCCTAGACCGGTCAGGTACCAGACGATATACTGCGGACTTCCGTCGCCTGCGGCCAACAGCCACGTTGCCACGATAGGCGCCAGACCACCACCAATCGCACCGGACACTTGGACAGCTAGCGAAATACCGCTGTAGCGAACTTCAGACGGAAACTGATTGGAAAACAAGATGGCTTCAGGGCCATAAAGACTGGCATACACGGCACCAATCGCTGCCACCATAGCCACTGTGACCCATATTTCTTGACGTGTGCCCAGCAGTTCAAAAAAGTAGGTACTGAATAGCCCGATGCCAATAGCACCCAACATAAACACCCATTTATGGCCAATGCGATCGCCCAACATGCCAAACAAAGGCATCGTAAAGAACGACAGGAGAGCGCCCCAAGTAATGGCGTCCAGCACGATCGTTTTTTCGACCCCTAGCGTACCGGTCGCATAAGCAAGGGCGAACGTCACCACAGTATAAAACCAAGTCACTTCGGCCAGGCGCGCACCGACCACGCGCAAGACATCTTTCGGGTGTTTTTTTAACACCACCATAATGGGCACGTCTGCCTTCTTTCCGGCTTGCTCCATGGCCTCGAAGTCGGGCGATTCGGCAACCTTGACGCGGATAAACCAGCCAACAAGCAGCAGCACAACACTGGCCAGAAACGGAATCCTCCAGCCCCATGACAACATATCTTCTTCGGGCAAGCTGGCTACTGCACCCATTGCCAGCGATGAAAGGATAAGCCCGGGCGCAACACCCATTTGCGGCAGACTGCCAAAGAAACCCTTCTTGCCGTCAGGTGCATGCTCAACGGCCATTAGCACAGCGCCGCCCCACTCTCCGCCTACTGCGACTCCCTGAAGAAAGCGCATGAGGACAAGAAGTACAGCGGCCCAATAGCCGATGCTTTCATACGAGGGAATCAGACCGATCAATATCGTCGGCACTCCCATGAGCACGAGCGTAATCAACAGCATCGACTTTCGGCCCACCTTGTCGCCAAAGTGGCCAAAAACAATACCGCCCAGCGGGCGAGCAAAAAAACCAACTGAATATGTGGCAAAGGCTGCCAACGTACCCATTAACGGGTCAATGTCTGGGAAGAAAATTTTGTTGAAAATGAGCGCTGCGGCGGTCCCGTAAAGGAAAAAATCATACCATTCGATAGTAGTGCCCATCATACTGGCGATGCCGGCGGTCACGTACTGTCGACGCGAGCGCGCGCCACGCTTTCCTGCAGACGGTTTTGGTTGCGTAGAAGTCATTGTCTCCTCCTGGATGCAAATTGAATATGTTTTATTTTGTCTATGCCGGGCATTGACACATTAGTCGGTTCAGTGGGCATAGCTTGGAACGGTTGGAAGCTACAGGCTGGCAGCGCTAGTGATTGGCCTGTCTTTATCAACTTGCCTGCACCAATAATCAAAGGTGCCCTTCACAATCGACGGCTTAAGCAAATAGTCGTGGGCTTCTTTGGCCAATTCGTCGGCAACGGGAGTCAGTGGCCCATAAACGCGGGCGCGTGTCTGCATGCGCGCGGCACGCTCAAGGTAGACAGACAAGTACGTGGCCTCTTCGACTGTATTGCCCGAGGTGAGGTAGCCATGATGAGCAAGAATAATGGATCGTTTTCTGCCCAGCGCTTCCGAAATCAGTACCCCTTCCTGGTCCGCAATAGGCACACCTGGCCAGTCCGCCAGAAACGCGCAATCATCATGAAAAGGGGTCATGTCCATTTGGGAAATGATCAGCGGTTGCCGCGCCGCGGCCAGGGCGGACACCCACGGCGAATGCGCATGGACGATCGCGTTAATGTCTGAGCGTTCTTTGTACACCCACAAATGGAAGCGAGTGGCAGGGTTAGCCATCCCTTGCCCAGTCAGTGTTTCCAGATCAGGGCCAACCTCGATGAAATCGTCAGCTGTCGCTTCGTCAAAGCCTAAACCGAAGCGGAGCGTCCAATACGCTCCTGGGCGCTCGGATCGTGCACTGATCTGTCCTGCCAACCCGGCCTCCTGACCTGTGGCAGCCAGGATCTGACAGGTATAAGCCAAGCTTTCCTGCAAAGAGCGCTTAACGGGCTGGAAATGCTGTCGCATTTCAGACGTTGCGCGTTCGTCAAAATACTCTTTTGCTCGTAGTGGTGCGTTCATGAAGTATTCCTATTCTAGATTTCGCCATGTCGGCCGATACAAGGCCAAACTTGATGTGGATCAATTCTAGGAATACACGCTACAAAGAACCATGAAGCGGCAGTCATAACAGATATGCGATATCGGCCTGTCTCTATGAGTGGCCCGGCTTCTGTGACATTAGGGAAAACCTGTGGTCATCGCTAATAACTGCTGGGCCAGAACAGGGACATTGCCGGTACTGCGTACGATAGCCACCACTCGACGTTGCAATAAGGGCTCAGATATCGTCAGCTTGACTAAGTGGTAATCATCCAGCAGTCGTGACGGAGTATGTTCTGGCAATATGCAGCCGCCGATACCCAGAGACACCAATTGCAACATAGCATCAATGGTATTTGCCTCAGCCCCAACCAGCCCGTCCAGATTGGCGCTTTTCAGCATGCGCCGTAAAGCAAAATCTTCAGGGAAAGCCACCAGCGTTAAATCGGCATCATGCAAATTGACTTCCACGTCGGTGGGGTAACGTCCTTTCTGCACGACAAGGCACATCTTATCGTCAAATAGCGGGACCGATTTAAGCGCTTCCGATGCCACCGCGGAGTCATACACAAAGCCGATATCTGCCCTTCCCTTTTCCACCAGCTCGACCACGCCGGGGGAGCTGCGCGCCATGACCGATAAGTTCACCCTTCGGTGTTGGCTGACGAATTTCTTCAGCAGCTCGGCGAAATAGTGGCTCAACGTATGGATGCTAGCGACGCGCAAACTTCCTTCGAACGCACCTTCTTCGACCTTGGCCGATTCCAGCGCCGCATCAATCTTTGCATAGTGTTCTTGCGTACCTTGTTGTAGCCGTTCACCAGCCTCAGTCAAGGTAACCCCTCGTCCAGTACGGACAAACAGTGGTTGGCCCAGCATAGCTTCAAGAGTAGCTAATTGACGGCTCAACCCCGATTGGCTAACGTCGAGTTCCTCGGCCGCTTTGGACAGGGACGAATATTCAGCGATCTTGAGGAAATAGCGTAGCTGACGGTCGAGAGGGTCCATGGAGGCTTGGGTGGTTGGTGTGGACGGGGTCTTCATATGATAATGCGGCCCCAGACGGAGTCAACCACACTGAGCCAAGACGCGCAGATGGTAAATCTCAAAACTCCTGAACCCATACGCCTTGCGCGACAGCATTTCCATTTCTGTGTGAAGTCCTACAATGCTTCCAACACAACCCTTGCTGCGGCATCTTCGCAAATTTTCACCGACTGCGGTGGACAATTATTCGCATCCGATGTTCAGCTGAATTATGCGGATTCCGAGGTCATCCGTATCCTGGTTAAAACATCACCGTTTACTCGGGTCGATTGGCAATGTGCCACCGGTCGAAGCTGAATAACGTTAATATCGACAACTCGCGGCACCTGCCGTGGAACCTGTTCTACTTTAACCATACAGCCTCCGCAACTTCCCGTCTGATTCATTACTATACGAGGCTGACCAAACAGGCCCGTAGCGCGCATTGCCAATACCATGCTCCAGCTCGTCCGCTTCCAAGTAGCTTCCCAAACCCAATGCCCACCCTCTCCTTGTTCCATCCCCGCAATCGCCACCAGGGCCGCTACGATTTCACCGCATTGATCAAAAGCATGCCGGAACTCGCCGCGTTCGTGCGGGTCAACCCGCATGGCGATCAAAGCATTGATTTTGCCAACAGCGCCGCGGTGCGGGCGCTGAACGCGGCTCTGCTCAAAGCCTGGTACGGCTTGGCTCATTGGGATATCCCGGAAGGCTATTTATGCCCGCCCATTCCGGGTCGGGGCGATTATGTGCATCATCTGGCCGACCTGGTGGCAGAACACAATGCAGGCGTCATACCCCGCGGTCCGGCGGTGCATGTGCTAGACATCGGCACAGGCGCCAGCGCAATCTACCCGGTCATCGGCCATTGTGACTATGGGTGGCGCTTCACGTGCTCGGATATTGATCCGGTTGCCATCAAATCGGCGCAAGCAATTATCCAGGCGAACCCCGGCCTAAGGAACTCAGCCGAAGTACGCCTCCAGAAATCGCCGGCCCATATCTTCAAAGGCCTGGTCGGCGTGAATGAATACTTTGACCTGACACTGTGCAATCCCCCTTTCTACAGTTCATCGGAAGAGGCGGCAGACAATTCGGAAAGGAAATGGCGCGGCCTGGGCAAAGCCGGGGCGCGGCACAAACGCCCGTTGCTGAATTTTGGCGGTCGCGATAACGAGCTATTGTACGAAGGCGGCGAGGCCCTGTTCATCAGCCGCATGGCCGAAGAAAGCACCATCTTCCAGAAACAGGTGCTTTGGTTCTCCACGCTGGTCTCGAAGGAATCGAACCTGCCGAAAGTCTATCGCAGCATCAAAAACGCCGGTGCACTCGAAGTGCGCACCGTCGGAATGGCACAGGGCCAGAAGAAAAGCCGCTTCGTGGCCTGGACCTTTCTGAACCCTGCAGATCAAAAAGCATGGCACAGCAGGCGCCCAGCGTGCAGCGCTTATCCTTGAACGGGCGCTTCGTCGTTACTCATCCATTTGTGCAGGCCGTCAACCCAGGTGCGCGCGGGCAGGCCCAGCTTGGCTTGGATTTGTTCAGCGCGTTTGTAAAGGTCGTCGAAGTCTACCGAAGGCGACCGCTTGAACGCAATGGCCACGATGTTGCCTTGGTGTACTTCAGGCAGCCACGCCACAGCCTCGAACGATTCCTGCAACATCTGAATGTGGTGCAGGTGTTCCGGCCAGTCGCAATATAAATTGATGGTCAAAATACCGGTGGCCGTCAGGCAACTCGCGCATTGAGCGTAGAAGGCGGCGGTGCTACGCAAAGGTCTTATGGCTTGGGCATCGTACAAATCAACTTGCAGAACGTCGATTGAACGACGGCGGGAAAAGTCCGACACATAATCCATGGCATCCAGCGGCAGCACGCTTAGGCGCCCGTCGTCGGGCGGTAAGGCAAAGTGGTTGCGGCAGGCCGTGATCACGTCGGGATCCAGCTCAATGGCGGTCACTTTGGCTGGGGATAAGCGTTGATAACAAAATTTGGTGAGCGCGGCTGCGCCCAGGCCAAGTTGAACGATATGCGCCGCATTATCGCGAAACAGCAGCCACATCATCATTTGCTGAACGTACTCAAGCTCAATATCGTTGGGCTGGTTAATCCGCATGGCACCCTGTACTACAGAAGAGCCAAAGTGCAGGGTGCGTACACCGTCGTTTTCCAGAATATTCAGCATGAGGTCACGGCCATGGGGGAATACAGCGAACCGCATTATCCCCCAATACAGGGTTTTACGCCTGTGCCGTTCCCCTAAGGGCGCGCAATGGCGGCCCCACCATAAACGGATGCGGGGTCGATCTTCATGTCGATCACCAATGGGCGCTTGCGGTCGCGCGTGGCCACGGCGTTCATTGCCGCCTGCAATTCGTCGCTGCTGGTCACGGTTAACCCCTTGCAACCGAAAGCCTCGGCGATGCGCGCAAAGTCACGCGACGGCAACAGCGAGATGTCTGGATCCATGTTGTGCATGGTCATGGCAATATGCTCTGCGCCGTAGCTGCCATCGTTGGCCACGATCACGACCAGGTCCAGTTGCTCGGCCACGGCAGTGGCCAGTTCGCTCAGGCCGCTCAGCATGAAGCCGCCATCCCCGGTAACAAGCAGGGTTGGCCGATCTCCGGCTGCTCTGGCGGCGCCCATGGCCGTGGCCTCGCCAATACCAATGGACGAAAAGCCGTTGCCGTCGACGTAAGAGCGCGGATTCGGCACCGAGATCACGTTCCAGAATGCGAACATGAAACGCCCGGAACCCGTAACGAACACGCGGTCCTTGGGCAGCGCCTCTTCCACTGCAAAGGCCACCTCGTAAAGGTCAACGGTTCCGGCCGGCGTCGAATGCACGAGTTTCGTTCGCGCCTTCTCGTGATAAGTCTTGAGTTCCTCGAGCAGGTCGTCGTTACGTGCGCCAGAGCCCGGAATCTCGGCCTCGTCCAACCAGTTGACCATGGCATCGGCCGTTAAGCCGGGATCACCGAGCAGACCAACGGTTACGGGCGTGCAGCGTCCGAGCTCACTTGGCAGCGGATTGATCTGGACAATCCGTTTGCCGCGGGTCAGGCCCCGCTCTCCCGAAGTGTATTTATTCAGGCTCGCGCCGAACACAATCAGGCAGTCGCTGCGCCCAATCACGTCCAGTGCCACCTCATGAGCAACGGTTCCGGAAATGCCCAGGTTGAACGGATCATCATTGAAAAGCCCTTTCCCCCGCAATGAGGTTGCCACGGGCGCCTCAATGCGCCGCGCAAAACGCAATACCGCAGCCTCGGCCTCCGGGCTATCTACCCCACGCCCGGCGATAACAACCGGCAAGCGCGACGAAGCGATGATGCCGATGGCGTCATCCATGTCAGTGCTGCTTTCAATAACGCTACGCGTCTCGGGTAGTCGCAGGTACGGTTTCTGATATTCAACTTCCACCCACTGGAACTCCACCGGTATATTCAGCACGATGGGTCGACGCTCAACATGGGCACGGTAGAACGCCCGCGCCAAGTCTTCGGCCACGGTTTCCGGACTGCGCAGCATCTCGAAGCCTGCCCCGGAGGCTTCAACCAGCCCTCGTTGATTTACATTCTGGGCGTGTTCGCGGTCAATCGCCGGGGTATCACCGGCAAGCAGCACCATGGGCGTACCCGCCTTGACGCCTTCAACCAGGGGCGTGATGGTGTTTGTTAAGCCAGGGCCGTGGGTGACAGCCGCCACGCCCACCTTCCCTGCCACACGGGCCCAACCCTGTGCCATCAACACAGCACTCCCTTCATGAACGGCCGCGACATAGTGCCCGTTGCCGTCACGGCGAAAACTATCGATGATGTACACACACCCGTCTCCGAGCACGCCAAACAACTCCGTACAACCCATATCCGACAATCCGCGGGCAATCGCTTCATAGACTTTCACAATTTCTCCTCGGTTATTCAACGTCGAAAGAATTTTCTTGGCGCCTTTCTGTTGGCACCTCTCAGTTCAAAGTCTAAACCCCTTCGGAAAGACGAGTGTCATTAACCTTGCAAAGAACGTGTTTTTAGTTGGGTGCCAATGTACGAAGTGTGCAACGCCTTATGAACGCATAATGGATGATATGCTTTCCTCATTAACTCATTACACATGGCAAACCATGGCTTTACGTGCCGTTAGGAAAACTCTGATCGCATTTGCCGGTTGCGTATTTCTGGCTGCCACCGCAACCGAGGCAGTGGCCCAGTCCAAGAGTCCGGCACGAAGCTGGCGCGCCGCAGCGCGGCACTCGGCCGGCATGGCTCCCGATCCCGCAGCGCTGAAAAATACCAATATTGTTCAGGTTTATGCTGCCTCAACCTGGGGCTGGCGTGGCAATTTCGCCGTTCACACCTGGCTCATTTTCAAGCGTGCCGACGATAACGCTTACACTCGCTACGACGTCGTTGGATGGCGTAAACCCAATGTGGTTCAGCGCAACTATGGCCCGCCGGATGGGTACTGGTACGGCTCAGCCCCGCAGCTTCTGGTAGACCACCGCGGCCCGCATGTTGCCCAGATGATCGACGAAATTGAAACGGCGATTGCCGACTACCCTTACGCCGACACGTACAAAAGTTATCCGGGGCCCAACAGCAACACTTTTCTGGCACATATTGGGCGCCAGGTGCCGGCGCTGCAGCTCGACCTGCCTGCCAACGCCATCGGCAAAGATTACCGCCCCCTGTATCAGCCTATTGGCCTTTCAACCTCGGGCACCGGAATTCAGGCATCGCTTTTGGGGCTGCTGGGTGTAACCCTTGGTTGGGAAGAAGGCCTGGAATTGAACCTGCTGGGTCTGCATTTCGGTATCGACCTGAACCGCCCGGCGCTGCGCTTACCTTTCATTGGCCGACTTGGAATGAGCGATACAACCTATACGAAAGGCGCGGCCAACGCGCATCAGTAAACCCAAAATCAAAGCAGCGCGCTGCCCTCTACAACACCCGCCCCCGCAATCGCTTCACTTGCCCTCTTACCGCTTTGCCCTCAAGCCTGCGGCGCTTCGAGCCCAGCGTGGGTCTTGTCGGTTTGCGTATCCTACGCGGCATCGACACGCTGTCCACCAAAGCCTGCAGCCGGTCAATGGCTTCCAGTTTGTTCTTTTCCTGACTACGGCTGCTTTGCGCCTTAATCACCACCACGCCGTCGTCGGTAATACGCTGATCGCGCAAGGCAAGCAGGCGCTCTTTGATCTCATCGGGCAGCGATGAGTGCGGAATTGAATAACGCAGATGAATGGCACTTGAAACCTTGTTCACGTTCTGGCCGCCCGTGCCCTGTGCACGGATGGCGCTGAAAGTCATTTCGTCTTTTGAAACAGGGAACCGGGTGATCGTCATAGCATGCTGAAGATAGTGTTTCGCATAAAGGTAACAGGTAACGCGGCTGGCGTCACAAAGCAGCAGGCACCGAGTGGTACCTTGATTTACCTTGCGGAAACAAGCAGCTTCTCAAGCGTCGCTACGCCATTAGCCAGCCCATCCTCACACGACATGGTTTGGCCTAACTGTACCGCTCGCCCAACAACTGCTTTGCTTTCTACAAAACAAAGCGCATCGGAAAGGCATTTCACATCCGCGCGCACCGGCGAAATTGGTGCCGACGCAACACCTAGACGCTGCAACCGGGATGCCCAGAAATGTTGGTCACCCACAAAAGGCATAACAATTGACGGCTTACCGGCCCGCAGGGCTGAATGCGTTGTACCCGACCCTCCATGATGAATCACCGCAGCCATTCGGGGGAAAAGCCAGTCGTGCGGCGTTTCATCGATACAAAGAATGTTATCGGGCAACGTGACTTCGCCCAAACCATTCCATCCCCGCGCGAATATCGCGCGCCGCCCGTCTAGCGCCGCAACCATTTACTTCACAATTTTCGGCATATCGATGCCTGTCATACTGCCAAACCCCATGTAAATGGGTGCATCGCCTCGGGCAAGAAAACGGGCGAGGTCATCGGACGGGGTATAGTCGGCACCCGACCGCAGTATCCACTGACCGCACACATAGGCGTTAGCGGGCCAGTCCTTCGGGCGTGGCAGCAGCGTTGGCGAGATGCCGTAAAGCATGGAGTGGTCTGTCCACAACGTTTTCCTTGACGGCAACGCCAGCACGTTGTCCCTGGCTTGGTTCAATGCTTTCTTGAAAGCGAACCAGAACAACTGATTCGTCAGTGCAAGGCTTGCCTTATTAAGCCCGCGTGGAACCCATGAGGGCGGCAGGAACGGCGAGGCAAACTCCCGTGATGGTGTCAGCGGAATCATCCCTGCTCCAATGGCAGGAACATCAAGACGCTCCGCAACGGAAAGCCCCACAAAACCGGCTAACCCCGACGTCACGATTGCATCGCAACCTTGGGCAACGTCTAAGGTTTGTTTCATCCATGCTGCGCTATTTTCATTCGTGAGTTTCACAAGGGCTTGTGAAGTGCTTCGTGGCCCTTTTTGCGCCCATTCTGAAAAGAGTGTTCGAACGTCACCGGACAGAGGCGAAGCAGGAATTGCGCACGTGGACGCTAGCCCAAGGGTACGGGCATCTCCAAGCAAATGCACCTCATGCCCGGCTTGGCGCAAGGCATAACTTAGCGCAATGAGTGGGCGTGTATCGCCTTCGGTGCCGTAGGTTAAAACGATAAGTTTCATTGGATTTTCTGCAGACAGATTAAAGCATCAACGCCGCCAATAGCGCCAGTGCGCCTGCCGAAATAACAAGGCGCCGTGAACCGTAGGTTAGCAAAAGCGCAACAAGCATGGCCGCAACGCCCAACTCACCCACCCACATCGCCAGGCCAATGGAGGCACCTTCCTGCTGAATGGACTGTGTTGCAGCCAGCGCTAATATTACCCAGCCGGTCACTCTAAACGCCGGCGAAAAAGGCGAAGTGACAGGCCCACCAAAAACCGCTTCAAAGTGCCTCTTCATCGATAAGGCCAATAGTATGAAACCGAACAGGCACAGAGCCAGATTAGATATTGGCATATGACTGCTCCTTGCTCTGCGGTACCTCCTTACCGGCCGGCTTGAGTTTGGCGCTCCGGGCTCGAACGAACCATGCGGCGGTTGCCAGCACAATCGCCGCTGCCCATAAGCCAAGATCGAACCCGGCAATTAACCAATTGCCGGTTGCAATGGTCTTGATTAAATGCGTGTCGAAATACACCAGGCCAAACACGGGAAGCAGGAAATACAGCACGGCGGTTAACGTAAGCTGTTCCACCCAGGCCTGTCGGTGCGACCTGAAGCAGGCATGAATCAAACATGCTGCCCAGGCGATGAAAAAGATACGTATTTCCCAATCGGAACGCCCCGCCATGCCTAACGGCAACAACCGGTTCGCCCAGAAATAGGCGGCCAGCGCCAGCAACAGTCCGGCAATCGTGGCCACGTTAAGGCGTTCCACCAAATAATGCCCAAAATGGCTGCCCTGCTTGCGTCGCTGCGGTGCCCGCTTGACAACCCATAACACCATGCCGGTGGCCACCATGGCGGTACCCGCCAAACCGGCAATGAAAAACAGCCAGCGCAACCAGGGCCCCGCGAACCGCAGCAAATGCAAACTGGTCAACACGTTGTAGGTGGCCGTCACCGGATCAACATCGGCCTTGGGAGTGACGTCGATCAACGCCCCGCTGGCGCCATTGAATTGCATGCGCTCGTTACGACCGCGATCCAGCAGGCTGCTTGCGCCGCGTTCACGCAATTCCACAACAGCCTGATTCGTACCCGGCGCAGTCACCGTAATATGGTCGACGCCATGAGGCCACCGGACCTGCGCTTGCGCGATCATCGGCATAATCGGTGCCGCCGTTGCCGCTGTCGTATCGACGGTAGAAGGTAACTCAACAGCCGCCGGCCGCCCGCCCCGATCGTTAAAGTAAGCGCGCATATCGCCGTCGTATGCCGTTTGAACACCCCAGGGCATAAGCATGAACATCAGCAAGAGCAAGCCGCTGTAGGTAATCATGAAATGAAAAGGCAGCGAGAGAACGGCCAGGGCGTTATGGGCATCCATCCACGATCGCTGCCCCTTGCGTGGCCTGAACGTGAAAAAGTCGGCAAATATTTTCTTATGCGTGATGACACCGCTTACGATGGCCACCAACATCATCATGGTGGCGATACCCACCAGCCAGCGCGCCAGAATACGGGGTAGTCCATACAGTTCAAAATGAAACCGGTATAGGAAATTGCCCCCGCGCGACTCACGTTCAGGCAGCGGTTGTGCGGTGGACGCATCGAGCACCACCCGATGCCCACCGAACCGGCTGGGCTTCTCTCCTTTGTCGAACCATTGCACCCGCACCGCCGAATCCCTGGGTCCGGGCAGGCTGATACTCCACTGAGAGGCATCAGGCGCGAGTGCCTGCATGGCTTCCACCGCCCGTTCGGGCGTGCGTTCGTCTGCAACAGAGCCGTGCTGTTCAGGCTGCATCCAGAAACTGATTTCGTCGCGAAAAAAACTGAGCGTGCCCGTGGCGAAAATGGCATACAACAGCCACCCAAGCAACAAGCCGGACCAAGTATGCAACCAGGCATTTGTTTGACGAAAGCCCTTGGTGTTCATCACACGCTCCACGTTAGCAAGCCATAGATGCCCGGCACTGCAGCCATGACGCCTGCACCCAGCCATGCGCGAGCAAGTGAGCGCGCACAGAACGCCCAAATCACAACGACGCAGTACACCGTGAAACTGAACATGGTGGCCCCCAACACCGCCTGAGCTTTATGGGCCGGAAAGGCCAGGGCGAAACTGCCGGCATACAAGGCGCTGACGGCGTAACCGCCCACAACGGCCAACACGGCACGCGAGGCAATTTCCCATCGGTGTGAAGCAATTCCCACCGCAGTGGAGGCATTCTTTTTCTTCATAATTAATGCGAATCAATATCAAGTAGATTATCAATTGCTATAATGCCATAGTTCCCTGACCATTTTCTGACAACACCGAGGCAATGAAGCTCCTGATCGTCGAAGACCACGACCCATTAAGAACATTACTGGTTGAGCACCTGCAACGCCGTGGTTTCGCAGTGGATTCCGCCGATACAGGCATGCAGGCTATTGCCATGATGCGGTCGTTTCAGTACAGCACCGTCATTCTTGATCTGGGCCTGCCCGACATGGACGGCCAACAACTTCTTGCCACGCGAGGTTCACACCACACCGAGCCACCCCCCTACATTGTGTTAACGGCGCGCGACGCCTTGCAAAGCAAGGTAAACAGTTTGAACGCCGGAGCCGATGATTACGTGCTGAAACCGGTAGACATTGACGAGCTGGAAGCCCGTATCCGGGCAATATTGCGCCGCGCCGGACGCAACAATACGACCCTGGTACAGGGAAATCTAGTTTTCGAGCCGCAGTCGCGTCACGCCATGGTGAATGGTGGCGTACTGACCTTAACGCGACGTGAAACCATGCTGCTTGAAGAAATGTTGCGTTCAACACCGCGCATCGTCGTGAAAGACCACCTTGAGGAACGCATCTACTCGCATCACGAAAACGTGACGCTCAATGCCATAGAAGTCCTGGTGTCTCGCCTGCGGCGCAAATTGAAAGCGGCGGGGGCAACTGCCTGCATTGAAACCATACGCGGCATTGGATACCGCCTGGTTCCTGAAGAACCCCATGTGCAATCGTAGCCTTCGGTGCCGCGTCATCATTTCCCTGCTCGTCGTGTTGATGCTGGGTTTCGGCACGCTGGCATTTAATTTTTACGACACGCGCGACCAACTGCGCCGCAGCATCATGCTGATACAGGCCCACGAAATCGGCTCCGAACTTAATTCCCATAGCGACTTCACCCAACTGCCCACGCATTACGCCGGTGGCGAGCTTTCTTACACACTTTATTCGGCAGACGGCAAGCTGCTTTGGTATTCCGCCAATCTTGATCGCCCCAGACGATTGCACCGCGGCACACTTCAGAATGAAATCCAGCTTATTCGCACCACCGTGCGCAGCGGTCGGGGTTATGTCATTAACGCGCCGGTAACGCTAACCGATGGCGCTATCCTGATGGTAACCAAAGAGGACAAGCTGGAACGCGAATTGATCGGCAATCTGCTTTATCAACGTACCGTACGCAGTATGTTGTTGCTGATTCCTTTTTGCCTGCTTGCGGTTGGTATGCTTTACCTGCTAATGCGCTGGACATTACGCCCAATAGAAAAAGCGGCTGAGTTGGCCGAAGGCATCGGCCCCCATGTCCCTAACCGCCGCATCCCGCTGAACAAGCTGCCCGACGAAGTGCTACCCCTTGCCCGCGTTGCCAATGCGGGTCTGGATCGACTTGCCCAGGCGTACGCTTACGAGCAGCATATTGTCGGTGATGCCGCCCATGCATTGCGCACCCCCTTGGCGGTGCTGGGCCTGCGTTTACGCCAATGCAGCGATCAAGAAACCCCCAACTGGCCCGCCATTAACCGCGAATTTGAGCGGGTACACAAGCTTGCCAATCAATTGTTATCTTTGGCCCACCAAGACAGAATCCACGCCGGCGGCCAAAGCGACAGCGATCAAACCGACCTGGCCCGCATTGTGCGAGAGGCTGCAAGCACCATGCTGCCCTTGTTCGAAATGCATGGCCGCAATATCGAATTGCACCTGATTGACGACTTAATTGTTCAAGGCAACCCCGACCTGCTGCGCGAGGCAATACGCAACGTACTGGAAAACACTCTATACCACGGCGCGGGCCTTGTCACGATGACGCAAACAAATGACACCACCACATCGGCAGTTCTTCGTATCACCGATGAAGGCACCGGCGTGCCGCCTGAAAGCCAGGAGGCCATGTTCGTGCGCTTTCGCAAGGGCCGTGAAAACAGCGCAGGTTCGGGGCTTGGCTTGGCCATTGTGCGGCGCACGTTGCGTAATGCCGGCGGCGATGTCCGATTTACCTGCACCCAGCCCTGCACGCTGGAAATGCAATTTCGCATTATTACTTGAAGCGCGGCGCTCCGTTTGCCTGCATGCCCCCTCTCCTTTCCGTTTTTCTTCATTTGGTCAGACTGCCGTCAGGTTGCTGTGATAATTTAAATAAAAGCAAATGATCACGATTCTCGTTTGCAATTAAATTATTACCATATTCAGTTTCCATAGAGGGGAAAAATGACACATCGCCGACTCGGCTCGCAAAGTCTCGGGCTGCGCACTCTTCAGGCGGGCGCCGCCACGCTCATTACATTCAGTTTATCGGCACAGGCACAGGAAAATAGCGTGGCCACGTTGCCTGATATTGTGGTGACTGCATCCGGATTCGAACAGATGATTGCCGATGCACCGGCCACCATCACCGTTATCCCGAAAGAGGAACTGGAAGGCAAGGCCTATCGCAACGTGACCGACGCGTTGCAGGACATTCCGGGCGTATCCATTGAAGGCGGTGCCGGCGGCAAGCTTGAAAGCACGAATATCACCATTCGCGGCATGAATGAATCGTATGTGCTGTTTCTGGTCGACGGCAAGCCGCTGGGTGCTTCATCGGAGGCTTACTACAACGGTTTCGGGGGTGGCGCGCAGGTGAACTGGCTGCCGCCTGTTTCGGCGATAGAACGCATTGAGGTCATCCGCGGCCCCATGTCGTCGCTGTACGGTTCCAGCGCCCTGGGCGGCGTGATCAACATCATTACGCAGAAAGTGTCCGACACCTGGACAGGCAGCGTTACGATGGACGGTACATTGCAAGAGCACTCCGATTCCGGCAATTCCTACCAGGGAAATTATTACTTGAGTGGCCCATTGGTTCACGACCGCCTTGGGTTAACCCTGTACGGATCACGCTATCAGCGCCAGGAAGACAACATACAGGCGGGATACGCCCGCCAGCGCATTATCTCCAATAATGCCCGGTTCGACTGGATCCTGAACGACAATCACAGCCTGCGTCTGGAAGCAGGTCGTACCACCACCGACAATCGGCGCACGGAGAAATCGGGTGGCCCCAGTGATATGGATAACGAACGCGTTAACTATGGGCTGACGCATTACTGGGACTGGGGCAACAACAGTACCGAAACCTATGTGATTAACGAAGAAGTCAAGATCGAGAACGGCACGAACGAATCGAAATACAAATCCACCATCGTTAACACCAAGACGCTTATTCCACTTGAAGCACATATGATTTCAGTGGGTGCCGAATACCGAACCGAAGAAACAGACCACGATGCAAGCCGCTTCCCCGGCTCCAAGGCACTGAAACTGACACGCTGGCAAACCGCATTATTCGCCGAAGACGAATACAATATTACCGACAATTTCGCGCTTACTGCAGGTGTGCGCCTGGACAAAAACGAGCATTACGGCAATCACGTAACGCCGCGTATCTACGGTGTGTATCACTGGAACGATAACCTTGTGCTGAAAGGTGGCGTCAGCGGCGGCTATAAAACACCCACGTTGAAACAATCTGATGACGGTATCGTGGAACAAGCCGGACGCGGCCGTTCGTGGGATATGGGGAACCCCAACCTCCAACCCGAAAGCAGCACCAACTACGAGTTGGGATTCGCCTGGGACACTCCGGATAACGTGAACTTCGGCCTTATGGCCTACCACACCCGGTTCAAAGACAAAATCGACAAAACCTACGTGTGCGAAACGCCCAACGGCGCCCCGCCGTCATGCACTTACAACGGCGAGACACGATACAGCATTCAGCAATACACCAATGTCGACTCGGCAACATTACAGGGTATCGAGGCCACTTTCGGCATGCCGCTGGGCGACGTCCGGCTGACGACAAACTATACGTACTCCGACAGCAAGATCACCAGCGGTGAGGACAAAGGCCAGGCGCTGAACAACACCCCGCGCCACATGTTCAATATCGGCCTGAACTGGAATCCCAATGCCAGGCTGGGCGTCTGGGGCAAACTGAAATTCAAGAGCAATACGATTGACGGCGGCGACGACCGGATTCCGTCTTATACCTTGATCGACGTTGGTGCAACATACCAGTTCAACCAGAACCTGAGCGGTTTCCTGGGCGTTTACAACGTGTTGGACAAACAGGTGGGGAGCGAACTGTATGGCAAAACGCTGGACGGCAGAAGATACTATGCCGGCCTGACGATGGGTTTCTGAGCCGGCCCCGACATGCCCGGCAGCGTTTCACCACCGGGCATGCTTTCCCAGGCCTGAACCATGACCTTCCTGGCCGGGCCCCAGCGATAACCACCCAGCGCGCCGCTTTGTTGGATGACCCGATGACAGGGAATCAGTAACGCAATGGGGTTGGCGCCTATGGCGTTACCCACCGCGCGTGCCGCCTTGGGCGAGCCTACCCACTGAGCAACTTGGGTATAGCTGGTTATCGCACCAGGCGGTATTTTCAGCAATGCACGCCATACGGCAACTTGAAAATTGGTACCGGCCACATGCAGCGAAAGCGGGCCTGGCTTTTCCAGCTTAGTACGGCCAAAAATGGCGTCAATGACGTATTGTGTCGACGCGGCATTTTCGTTGATTGTGCTTAACGGCCAGGCATGATGCAGGTCAGCCAGCAGTTCTGCCTTACTGTTGAAATTCACAAACCCTGCTCGACACACGCCGCGCGGCGTGACAGCAACAAACATGTGCCCCAGCGGTGTCGCGTGGATGCCGTACTGTATCTGTACCTGCTTTCCCTTGTTCTTGAACTCACCGGGCGTTACCGCTTCAAGCTGCACAAAATGATCGTGCAACCTTGAACTTCCGCTTAAACCCAACTCATGGGAAACGTCAAGCAAAGAACGGGAGTTCGCCAGCAACGCTTTGCCCCGCTCCAAGGTCAGAAGCTGCAAAAAACGCTTGGGTGTCGTGCCAGCCCAACGACAAAAGAGCCGCTGAAAATGGTATGGACTGAGATGCACGTGAGCGGCAACCTCTTCCAAACTGGGTTGGTCAGCCGCCCTATCAATTAAATAGTCCATCGCGCTGGCGATGCGGTCGTAATCCGACATGCTCAAGCCTCTTTAGTGCTTCCACAGAAACGATATTAAAAACGTAATCGCCCAACGCCAACCCGAATCTTGCTGAGTTCAGCGGAAATAAAAAAGGGAACCCATCACGGATTCCCTATACCTGAGCGTTTGTGCGCCTGGCAGTTCAGCAGCCGGCAGTTTTTCAACGCCGGCCCGATACAACCGACGTTATCCGCCGCGACCAAAGAAGAAAGACACAATTGCCAAAATAATAAAGACCACAAAGATTATTTTTGCAATGTTCGCAGCCCCGGCGGCAATGCCGCCAAAGCCCAATACCGCGGCAATAATTGCAATAATGAAAAAGCCAATTGCGTAACCAAGCATTTTAATTCCCCTTCTTGTTTAATTGACCCGCAATTCATACTAGCAATTATTTGGTAGCTTGCTCACTAAAGTTACAAATTTTTGATAATTCTAGTTATTCGACATATTTAATCGCATCACCTAGGTTTGCGTGGCGTTGGTTTCATCAATGGCTATGCCATAAAAACCGTACGTATCAGTAAAACGGTTGCGGTCGTCGAAATTCAACCATAGCCGTAAAAGCCAGCGGCGGCGGGCAGAGTCATCCCAGTCGGTATAACTGGTTCGAGAATGCAAAATCGTGTGGTTGTTCAGCCATTGAATATCGCCGGGCTTGAAGTCCATAGAAAGGCACAAGCTTTCGGAAGATGCCAGGCTATCGATTAAATCGAACAGTTCAGTATGACGCCCGGTTAAAGGCGGTGCGCCCTCGTATCGTTGCCCCGATTCAATAAAATTGCGCAAATACATCATCGATAATTTGCCATTGGCCCACCCGCAAATTGAAGTAACCCAATACGGCTTACCGGTGACTGCATTGTGTTCCCCACGGTGATCAAACCAGAGCGGTTCGTATAACAAAGGAATTAAATCGGGCCGTTGACGCAAAATCTCGTTGTAAATACTGCATGAACTCACAATAAGGCTGGCCCCGCCGGTTTTGGCGGTTCGCACACAGGCCAACCCCACCACATCGGCACCGTCAACGTGAAAAGGCGCCGCATGGTTCGTGTGATAGAAGCGAGAGTTCGCGTTGGTGGTTGGGTCGGTTCCGGTCGTGTTAATAACACTGCCCAGCAGCTCGCCCTTGGCGTTTTGCACAATTGGCGAGCCAAGGTGCAAGCCCAACCCCCAGAAGGCCACACTCAGTTCTTCTTCCGTCCATTCATCCACCGGCAAGCCACGCCATAATTCAAACCCCCGCCCATCTTCAAGCTCTTTTCTTAGCGTGTCGATGCGAGGCGTAAGCAGAGGCAAAGGAAACTGCTGTTTACTCAACTCGCGCAAGGGTTGCGCCAGGTTCATGACATGGCGAACGGCCGTCTTCAACTCATCGACTTCGGCCTTGCTTAACGTGTATTTCCACTCATTGGAACCCTGCATCTCGTCCCGCGTCCATGCGGCGGCGCGATCAAAAGGCGCCATCAACATATCGCTCATCGTGTCTCTCCTTCAACTGTCGTAACCCGGCACCTGCGCCGCCATTTCGCGAATTCGCTTTTTATCCACTTTACCCACGGGGGTCTTGGGCAACTGGTCCACCCAAACAATCTGTGCCGGCCATTTGTACTTAACCAAATGCTTGGCCAAATAACTCATCAGGTCGTCGTCGGCAACGGACGCGCCGTCGGCCACAACATACGCCACCAGAACCTCCCCGCGATAGTCGTCGGGTACGCCCACGACCGCTGCTTCGCTTACATTGGGGTGACGGAACAGCACCTCTTCAATTTCGCGCGGATACACGTTAAAGCCGCTCACAATGACCAGCTCCTTCTTGCGGTCGCAAATCGTTAAGTAACCTTCTGCGTCCAGGTAACCAATGTCGCCTGTGTAAAGCCATCCATCGCGCAACGCGTCAGCCGTCTCGACGGGCCGACGAAAATATTCAGACATGATCTGAGGACCCCGGGCCCGAATTTCACCAACCTCACCCAGCCCCAATACCTTTTTGCCGTCATGCACATCAACAATCTGGATCTCGGTTTGAGGCACAGCCAAACCCACAGAGCCCAGTTTCCTCACACCACTAAAAGGGTTGTAAGCCAGTACCGGCCCTGCTTCGGTTTGCCCGTAGCCTTCACACACTGTACAGCCCGTTGCGGCCTCCCAACGACGAAGGGTGTCTTCCGCCAGCGCCGAAGAGCCTGAAGAGCACAACCGCAGCGATGTCAGGTCGGCCTGCGCAAATCCTTCGTACCCCATCAAGCCCATGAAAATAGTGGGGCTGCCCAGCATGAGGGTAATGTCGTAGCGGGCAATGGAATCCAACACGATATCGGGCTTATAGCGAGCAACAATCACCAACGTGCCGCGACAATATGCCGCCAAATAAAGGCCCATGGAAACGGCGTAAACATGAAACAACGGCGTAATAGCCAGCACCCGCTCTGCCTCGGGGCGGGTCGGCACCAGGGCTTCACGCTGACTGACATTGATTGCAACCGCCCGGTGCGACAAGCTGACGCCTTTCGGTACGCCGGTTGTACCGCCGGTGTACTGCAAGGTCGAAAGCGATTCCGGGTCGGGCAGCAACAGCTTGTCGGCATATTCCGGCTGCGCTTTCCAGCGATGCAAGCGCTGGGATCCTTCAGCGTCTCCAATACGATAACTGGCATCAAAGCGATGCAGCGCGCCTGACACCACCGCGTGCGCACTTTCGTCGTACACAATGCCCCGGGCCGCCGCATTATCCAGCACCTGGTTTAATTCGGAGGCGGTATAAGCCGGGTTAAGCGGCACCACCTGGGCACCCGCGGCCTGAACGGCATACGTGGCAATGGCGATATCCACAGAGTTCGACATGAATAGAACAACACGCTCGCCAACGCCCAAACCCGCTTGCCTTAATTGTTCGGCCATGCCTGCCACGCAGGCTGCGTATTGCCGGTACGTTAGTTGCTCGTTGCCGCATATCAGGGCAATACCTTCCGGGCACCGCCGGGCCGCGTCATCAAGCATGTGAACCACCGTCGGCCAAACCGGGGGCATTTCATCGTGTGTCATGCCGAAACCCCTTGATTGGCTCTGGACGCCCCCAGATAAGTGGCCACCACCCGCGGATCTTGCGCCAGGTCTTTAGCCGGGCCGTGTAACGCGAAACGCCCCCCTTCCATGACATAGCAATAATCTGAACTTTCCAGCGCAATTCGCGCATTCTGTTCAACCACCAAAACCGACATCTGATGGCTGCGCAGCGAAACAATGACTTTGAAAATTTCACGCACAATCAGCGGTGCCAGCCCCAAAGAAGGCTCATCGAGCAACAACAGCCTGGGTCGGGACATGAGCGCACGGCTTAAGGCCAACATTTGCTGTTCACCACCCGACAAGGTGCCCGCTTTTTGCTCAAGCCGCTCTGCAAGGCGGGGGAAAACGGATAACAACCAATCTCGTGTTCTGGCGGTTTCGGCATCACGCGTGCGACGAAAACGAAAAGCCCCCAGATCAAGATTGTCGGCAACCGACAAGTTCCCAAACAATTCACGACGTTCCGGCACCAGACACAACCCCTGTTCGACGCGGTCCTCAATAGGCCAGGCAGCGATGGGTTGACCCTGCAATGAGACGCGCCCTGTTGAAGCAATACTGCCAATCATGGCATTAAGCAGGCTCGACTTACCGGCGCCATTCGGACCCACAATGGAAACAACGCTGCTTTCTTGAACTGCCAGGCTGACACCGGTGACCGCCTGGATTTTTCCATAATTCACTTGCAGATCATCGACCTTCAGTAATGCACTCATGACCTAACTCTCCATGCCGCCCAGATACGCTTCGATTACCCGGGGATCCTGCTGTACATCTTCAGGCGAACCCATTGCGATGCGTCGGCCATATTGCAGCACCACCAGCCTGTCGACCAGCCCCATCACAAAATCCATATCGTGCTCCACCAACAACATCGTGACGCCTTGCTCGCGCAAATTGCGCAACAGCTCGGCAAGCGCCTGCTTCTCTTGCAAACGCAGCCCGGCCGCCGGCTCATCCAGCAACAACAACGAAGGGTCACTGGCCAGCGCACGCGCAATTTCAACCAGGCGCTGTCGGCCCAGCGGTAACGAGCCGGCAGGCAGCGAAGCCGCATCGGCCAGGCCAACGCGCACCAATTGACGCTGGGCTTCAAACAAGACCCGGGCCTCTTCTTTGCGATCCAGGCGCAACATGGCCCGAAACAGCCCAGGGCCGCCCCGCCCATAAGCACCCAATGCCACGTTTTCAAGCACGGTCAGGTCGGGGCGAATCCGCACGTGCTGAAAACTGCGGGCAATGCCCAGGGCCGATATCTTGCGCGGATTCAACCCCCCAATTGATTTGCCCTTGAAAAGCGCTTGACCTTCAGACGGCGAGATCACCCCCGTGAGCACGTTGAACAAGGTGCTCTTGCCGGCACCGTTGGGGCCAATCACACCCAACAGCTCCCCCGCAGAGACAGCAAAGTCAACTTGGTCGACTGCAACCAGACCCCCATAGCGCTTGGTTAAACCATGCACTTCGAGCAACGGGCTTCCCTTAGGCAAATGTTCACGCGGTGCATAAGGTTGCGCACGATTGGGCGCAACAGGAACGGAACCCGCGCTTACGCCCAGCCGAAACAAATTGGCCAGACCATTTCCCGAACCGCGCAACAGCAATATCACGACAATGCCGAACACCATGATCTCGAAACTGCCGCCCCCGCCGGTTAAGCCCGGAATGGTGTCCCGCACGACAGTACGCAGTATTTCAACTACGGCTGGGCCCACCAAAGCCCCAGCCAGGGTCGACGTGCCACCCACCACCGTCATGAATAGGTAATCAATTGAGGCACCAATTCCGAAGGGGCCCGGATTCACCACCGAAACATAATGAACATTCAGCCAGCCTGACAAACCGGCCAACACGGCGGCCAAAACAAATATCGACACATTCAGCCGGGTTGTCCAAACCCCGAAAGACTGCGCCATAAGCGGGTCTTTCAAACTGCGAATCGCACGCCCCACTCTACTGTCCAACAAATTTCGGGCGGCCAGGAACGCAAATGCGTTGAATAGCCAGATCAATATGAAAAAGAATTGGGAGTTGCCCAGATCCAGCCCTTCAATCGTAATGGGCGGGACACCTCCAATGCCGTTATAGCCTCCCAGGCCTTTGATATTGCCAAACAGGTGATAAAGGCTAATCCCCCAAGCCATCGTACCCAGCACCAAATAATGACTCGACAAGGTAATGGTGAGCCAGCCCAGCAGATATGCACTGACCCCCGACACCAACAACGCCGCGGGCAAGGAAACCCAGGGGCTCCAACCAAAGGTCGTTACCAACACGGCCGACGTATAAGCACCCAGCCCCACGAACGCCGCCTGCCCAAACGACGTTAAGCCCGCCATGCCGGTTAACAGCACAAGGCCAAGGCAAATTAACGCGTGCAAACCAATGTAATTCAACGGCGTGAGTATCGACACAGGCAACAGGGCAGGCCCAAGAATCAATATGATCGGAACCAACAGCGCCAACAACCAGCCACGGCTTATATTTCTAATCATGACTCGTCATCCTCATGCCGCACGTACAAAGATCGCCACATCAATACCGGCACCAGTGCGGCAAACACAATCACATCGCGAAACGACGAGGCGTAAAACGAGGCAAACGCATCCAGTAAACCCACACCTAACGCGCCCAACACGGCTAAAGGAAAACTCACCATTCCTGCACACACCACGCCAATGAAACCTTTGAGCCCCAACAAGAAACCAGAGTCGTAGTAAATAGTGGTAATGGGAGAAATCAAGACACCGGCCAATGCGCCGATAAACCCGGCCAGACCGAACGCAATCAGCCCGGCCGTTTCGATCCGAACCGCAGCCAACCGTGCCCCCAGGCGATTCATCGCCGTTGCGCGCAGGGCCTTACCCCAAAGCGTTCTTTCAAAGTAAGCCCACAAGCCCAGCATTAACACTATCGACACAACGGCCACGACAACCAGTTGATACGAAAGCCGGGTGAAACCCACATCGATACGCCCTGCAATCAAGGGTGCCGAGCGCAAGCCCTCGGGACCGAAGAAGAACAGGCCGGCACCCACCAACACAACGTGCAATGCAACCGCCACAATGAGTTTGGTAAGAATCGACGTATGCAGGATAGGACGAAAAACAGCCGTATAAAGCAGCGGCCCCATAGGCGCCACCAGTAACAACGTTAAAACACCGCGCACCCACGCAGACAGCTCCTGCGTTGATGCCCACCACGCAATCGCACTGACCAGCACCGGATAAATAATCGAATAAACAAACTGACGACCCACCCCGTGCCAGATCTGGGTTCGCCAAGCCGTCCAGCACCAGGAAAGCAGCGCAGCCAAACCAATGCAAGGCAAAAGCCACACCGTTCCCGGTACATTTTCCGTATTCAGAACGCCCATTGTTAATGCACCAAAGGCAACCAGCTCGCCCGCAGGCAGCCAGAGCACTTTGGTCACCAGAAACACCTGAAGAATCGACAGCGCTATAAGGGCATACAGCAAGCCGTTCGTCAGCCCGTCTTGAATCAACAATATGGCAATGGTGGCGTTCATAACGGCTTTATTCTTCCAGCAAACGGAACTTGCCGTCCTCAACGGTAATCATGACGCGGGCACGCTCGTCGAGCCCATAATGATCTTCAGGTGTATAACGATACACACCGTTGGTTCCCACAACTTCCTCGCCCGATTGAATGCCGTTGCGCAAGGCCACGCGGAATGCTTCCGTACCAGGTTTGGCGCCCGTCGCCAGTGCTTTCTCGGCGGCCGCATCCAAAATCAACATGGCGTCCCACGCATAGCCGGCAAAAGGCGAGACAGGGCCATCACCCCACTTGGCCTGATACTTCTTGATGAAATCGAGTGAGACCTGTTTGATTGGATTATTGTCGGGCAGCTCATTGGCGGCCACCATGGGGCCGGTTGGCATGCGTGCACCCTCAACCGCCTCACCCCCTGCGTCAAGGAATGCCTGAGCGACTGTACCGTGCGTTTGATAAATCGGGCCCTCGTAACCTTGATCGCGCAGGGTGGCATGCGGCAACACCGCGGGCGTGGTGGAGGCACCGATGAAAACGGCATCAGGATCAACCGCAATCACTTTCAACACCTGGGCAATCACGGAAGGATCGGTGCGGTTGTAGCGCTCTTCGGCCAACACCTCGATACCGGCCTTGGGCGCCATCTCCTTGAAAATGTTCCAGTTAAGATCGCCCCAGCCGTCGGCATAGCCGATGAACGCAGCGGTTTTCACCCCGTTCTTTTTCATGTCGTCGACAATGGCGGCCGACATCAACGACACAGGCTGAGGAACGTTGAACACAAACGGTTTTTTCTCGTCTGAAATCGCCACGGGAGACATGGCCAACTGGGCTGTTTTACTGTTGTTGGCAATATCAAACAGCGTCATGGCGGTTGGCGACGAAGTAGAGCCCACAATGGCATCGACCTTATCGACGTCAACAAAACGGCGGGCATTTTTCATGGCACTGGTTGCATCGCCGCCGTCATCCAGAATAATCCATTCAACGGGGTGCCCGCCCATCGTGGCTGGGAAAACTTCAGCCGCTTCCCTATAAGGAATCCCGTTGGAGGCGTTAGGGCCCGTAAACGTCCCCGTAAGGCCGATTTTTATCGGAGTTTGGGCAAACGAGACTGAAGAAGCCGACAGCATGACCGCTGCCATGAGTGCAAATAATTTACGAGACATGAGATCTCCTGTTGAAGTGCATGAAGCGGCAAGCGCAATTTGCCTTGCCAAAACGCAACGCTCACGCCGGATCACAGACGCTTGCAGCAAGATTAGTACTTATGCAACGATTATGAAATACCATATACATGAATATAAATACTTCTGTAATTCCATAATGGAATGTCTGAATGAACACTGAAAATGATTTTCGCCGCTTGATGGGAAGGCTGCGTTTGCGCCATCTGGCGCTTCTGGACTTGCTTGGCAAAGATCCGAATGTGGGGCGGGCGGCCAAAACAATGCATATGGCTCAACCTACTGCAAGCAAGCTACTTAGGGAAATCGAGGATATATTCGAAACAGTGCTTTTCACCCGAAACCGGCGCGGGCTGACTCCCACACCGGCGGGCGAAGTACTTGCGCGCAGAGCAGGCATTTTGCTGGCGGAAATACAGGCCACCCAGACTGAATTGCGTTCGGCCCTGAATGGGGGAACGGGCCATTTACGACTGGGCGTCTTCCCGGTAGGAGTTGCCGAAGTTTTGCCGCAACTTTACGCCGCCCTGCAAAACACGTGGCCCGGACTCACCATTGAAATAGAAGAAGCCGTTGAAAACCGTTTGCTGGATCAACTTTCGGAAGGCAAGATCGATTGTGTTCTGGGGCGGATTGTGATGGAAAATCTCACGCCCGACCTGCGCCACGAGGCGTTGTACAACGAGCCTACCGTGATTGTGTGTAGCACACGCCACCCATTACTGTCTGCAAATGCACAAGAACGCGTGCAAATACTGCGCAACATCCATTGGATGCTGCCCGCACGCCACGGCGCCGTTTACAACATGGTGGCATCGAAACTGGCCGCGCTGGGTATCAAAGCGCCTCAGGTTGAAGTGGAAACAACATCGGTGTTCGTCACCATTGAGTTGTTGAACCATACAACGCTGCTTTCCATTCTGCCCAAAAAGGTAGCACTGGCTTATGCTGAACTGAATAAGGTAGCCTTGGCGCCCCAGGGTGATCTCGAATCGAATTACCCGGTTGGCATCATGTATCGGGCCGAAGCCCTAAGTAACCCGATCATCAATTTAGTACTGGAAACGGTGCGCGCCATGTCCGGCCCCATTGCGGCCGATCACCCCCCGGCCTAGCAGAAGGCCTTCATACTGAAGACAGGTTTATTATGCCGGCCGATAGTTTGTCGGGGTTGCGAACAATATAAATCGCTGAAATAACATCATCCTCAATCAAGAGCGACGTTGTTTGAACCAGCCCTTGTTCCAGCGACACAAAACTGGGTAATCCATCGATACGGCAATGCGCCACCAACAGTTGGGAATGAAAGCCTGGCTTGCGATGCAACCCAACAAAAAAACGACTTACCTTATCGCACCCCATAACGGGCCGATACGCCGAGGGTACTTTGCCCCCCCCGTCGGTGTAGGTCACCACATTTTCAGACAATAGTGAGACAAGCGCATTCAGGTCGCCACCGCGCGTTGCGGTAAAAAACGCGTCCACAATAGATTTGCTCTGCTCTGCCGACACGGGAAAACGCGGGCGTGAATTGCGAACGTGGGTGCGCGCCCGGGCGGCAAGCTGCCGACATGCAGCAGCGTCCCGGCCAATTGCGTGCGCAACTTCATTAAATGAGAAACCAAAAACGTCATGCAACAAAAACGCCGCCCGCTCCAGGGGTGATAACCGTTCCATTGCCAGCATTAACGCAAAGGTCACCCCGTCTTCGCCTTCCTCGTGCCAATCGAGAACCGGTTCGGGCAGCCACGGGCCAATATACTGCTCCCGCTGCACGCGAGCCGACTTCAGGAAGTCGAGGCACAACCGTGTAACGATTCGACTCAGAAACGCAACGGGTTCCTGAACGCCGGCGCGATCGGTTCGATGCCAGCGTAAATACGCATCTTGCACAATATCCTCCGCATCGGCCATGGTACCCACCATCCGGTAAGCCAGCCGAATCAGGCGGCTTCGGTAGGGGTGAAATGACTCTGCGGCGCTTGTGTCGTGCGTTTGCATTAACGAAACTCGAACCGGTTAAACCGGATGAACAGCGCGGAACCCCACTGCAAAGCGATTCCAGGCGTTAATTGTTGTAATAGCCAAAGTAAGTTCAACTTGCTCTTGGGCGGAAAAATGTTCATTCAACAATGCGTAGGCGTCGTCGGGCACCTGCGTTTGGGCAATGAGTGTGAGTGTTTCCGTCCACTCTAATGCGGCGCGCTCGCGCTTGGAATACAAAGGCGACTCGCGCCAGGCACTTAATAAATATAAGCGCATTTCCGATTCGCCGTGTTTTCTGGCATCGGTGGTGTGCATATGAATGCAATACGCGCATCCATTCAGTTGCGACGCCCGTATTTTTACCAGCTCCACCAAACCGTGCTCCAAACTTAAGTTATCTACAGAACGCTGCATGGCCATCATGGCGCGCACGACCTCAGGGGCCGCAGAAAAATAGTCCAGTCTTGGTTCCATTTCATCCTCTCTATTTAAATGATTCCCTCTATAGACGAGTGAAAGACCAGGAATGTGACATGTGCCCCTTAAAAAATCATTCGTGCCCCGGTACCGGCACTAACGCATCCAGCGCGGGGCGAGCCAACAGCGAGGCCAGCGCCTCGGGCATAAACTGCCGTTTAACCGTAATGGCGTAAAAGCTTTCGAACACGTTGGGTAACGGCAAGTATTCCACCAGTGTGCCTTGTTCAATTTCGTCGCGCACCACCACCGGCGGCAGCACTGACAATGCGCCGCTGTCGCGCGTCAACAAACGCAGCATGGCCATGTCGTCGGCCTCGGCGCGCACCACGGGATCAAGATTCCACATCGCGCAGAACCCATCAAAGGCGGTGCGAATGTCGCTTGAACGCCCCGGCAATATCCACGCTTTTTCGCGATACCCTTCCGGAAACCCCTGATTTGGCTTATCGCGCGCGGGCCCCACAATGGATACCGGTTGGCGCGCCAACAATTGGCTTTGCCAAAGCTGTTGCTGCGCGGCATCCAAATGATTGTCTGAAACGACGTTCACATTCGACAAAACGAGATCTAACCGATGCTTTGTCATGCCGTCTAGCAGGCTGACCAAATCGGCTGAATACAGGTTCATTCGCACCGACGTATTCTGCAGCAAAGGGGCGACCAACGCTTTAACGAAGTTGCGTGACATGGTCGACAAAACCCCGATTCGCAAGGTTTGAATGCTGGGCTCCACACCCCGGCGCAACAACGCTTCAAGCTCTTCGCCTTTTGCGAATATGTCTTGCGCATAGGCCAGAACCCGCTGCCCCGCCTCGGTTAAGGTCAAACCACGCCCTCGGCGATCAAACAACGTGACCTCCATGCTTTCTTCAAGCTGCCGAATCTGCGCCGACAAAGCCGACTGCGATACATGCAAGGCCTTCGCCACACGCGTCAGATTGCCGTCAGTGGCCACGCGCCAAAAATAGTAAAGATGATGGTAGTTGAGTCGGCTCATGTCTTTAATTGTTCTTTAAAAGTGAACGATTATTTAATATTTATCTATTTTACTTTATGAGTGCCCATTGTCATACTTCCCACACATTGAAAATAAAGGAAAAGTTTCATGTCTTCACTTAACTGGGCGGGGTCGATATTAATGATGGCGCTACCGCTGGCGTACTTGTTGGCGGCACTGATTGTAAGTATTCAGCCTACATCGGCTGCGCGACGTTTAAGCGGCCGTATTGTGTATTTGGCCGGTGCGGCGGGATTTGCCGTTCTGATCTTGCAACTTTTACCCAGTACGGGCGACATCACTTTTGCCTGGCTGTCGCCGTCGAAGGTGGGCGCCGTCATGCTGGCGCTGGTGGGTTTTATTGGCGTGATTCTGCACCACTTCAGTGAACGCTATCTCGACGGCGAGCCCCGGCGGCAACATTATGACGTCACCTTGCTGCTTACTTTAACCAGTGTGGCCACGGTGCTCATAAGCGATCACCTTTTGGTTGTCTTGCTGGGTTGGACCGCCATCAGTTTATGCCTGCACGGTTTATTAACCTTCTACCCCAATCGGCCCCGTGCAGCCTTGGCGGCACATAAGAAATTTCTGTTCGCGCGCGTTGCCGAGCTGGCCTTGCTGGCGGCGTTCATTATTCTTCGCATCGAGCACGGCACCTGGTCGGTCAGTGAGATTGTTGCGCGCTATCCTGTGGCAGACATGGGTCTGGAGCTACACGTTGCCGCGGTACTCATTGCCTTTGCTGCACTGATTAAATGCGCGCAGTTGCCCACGCACGGCTGGCTCATGCAAGTGGTTGAAGCGCCCACACCGATTTCGGCGTTGCTTCATGCCGGCATTGTGAACCTGGGTGGGTATCTGCTCATGCTGTTTGGCCCGGTGTGGCTGCAATCAGGGCCGGCTCAATGGTTGATTCTGCTGGTTGCGGGCGCCACTGCAGTCATTGCGGCGCTAAGCATGGCAATGCGTGTCAGCGTGAAAGTGAAACTGGCCTGGTCAACCTGCGCGCAAATGGCACTCATGCTCATTGAATGCGCGCTTGGGCTGTTCGAACTGGCGCTGCTGCATTTGGTAGCCCACTCTTGCTACAAAGCCTATTCCTTCCTCAGCGCAAACACTACTACCCAGGTTTGGCGGTGTGTCTGGCTGGCGCCACCGGCCCCCCCCACTCGCACAACGTGGATACTGTCGGCCATCGTGGCCATTGCCATCACCGGGGTGGCGGCCGTGCTAAGCAACAAGTTAGCCCTTATCAGCCCCTGGCTGTTTATGGCTGCCGCCCTTACGGCTGTTCTGGCCGAGCAAGGCAGTACCCGCGTGCGTAGTGATATGGCGTTCTTCATTCCTCTGGCCATCGGTATTGTCGCGTTTTATACGGTACTGAAGAGTGGAGCCGGTTACCTGCTTGGCGACATGCCAGCCGTAGCGGGGCCGGTTGCCGACATCTGGGTCAGTTTGCTGGTCGTGATGTTGTTTATCGGTCATGTCATGTTGCGCCACGCGCCCGGCAATGCCACATCGCGTCGCCTCGCCCGACGCCTTTACGCCGGGTTCTATCTGGATGAATGGGCCACCTACACAACGCTCGCCATCTGGCCACTGCGCTTCCCCACGCAACGTTATCCCTTCGCAACCGACCATGTCGCCCCCTTTAAGAGTTCCTCATCATGAATACCATTGTGGATGCCCCTGAATCGCTGAAAGCCGGCACTTATCAACAGGCGGTCGCTGACGCCTGTGGTCGGATCGCCCCTAACTGGCCATTGGATCGCCTGATTGCGGTAAACCCCTGGTGGACACTGCGCAACCGCACAATGCCCGACACCGCCGCGTTATTGGGCGCGCTGTCGGGCGCGCGCATGCTCATGCCCACCGGCTATTTTGAGGAACGCTGGCAAAAAGAAATTCAAAGCCGCCATTTACAGCAAGCCGCCCGGTTACTGAGCCTTGACGTTAACGAATCGGACTTGCTCGATCATCTACGGCAAAAAACGTCACCCCGGCGGTGGATGAACGTAACGAGCTGGATGGACCGCCTGCAAGGGGTCGCACACCGCATGAGCTGGCAAGATGAAGCCGTGCACCAGATGAGCCAAACCTGCGCCATGGTTTTTCAAACAGCAGAGCGCAATGTACAGAATCAAGCATCGACGTTTGACCTTTATCACACGTGGCTTGAAACCATTCAGCATGACAACGGCCTGGAAATTCTGATGGGTGAACAGGGTTTGCTCGACATCTTCAAAACCCTGCCACGCGATTACAACACCCTCATCGACTTTGCACTACATGACCTTGCAGCCGGCGCCCGGCACGTTCCGGAGTATCTGCATGCGTTATTGCTCGACATTAATGGCTGGGCCAGTTGGGTTGCCTACCAGGAGTGGCAGCAACAATTGCAAGGCAACGTCCACTTTTCCTTGATGCCCCAACTTTTGGCCGTGAGGCTGGCTTGGGAGTGGGTGTTATGGCGCCATTGCGCTCTTAACCATCGGGAACTCCAGCCAAAGCTTCGCGACTACTGGAGCGAACAATGGCCAACGCTGCCCACTTTAATCGCTGAGCATGCGGAACAACAGCGCCTGCGCTGGTGCTGGCAACTGGCCAACGAACTGGCTTATGAAGAGTCATTGTGCACACAGCTGCGCAAGACCCCTCCAGCACCCACGCATGCGCCTGTGCAGTTACAAGCGGTATTCTGCATTGATGTTCGGTCGGAACCCCTGCGCGCGGCGCTGGAGGCGCAAAGTGACGCAATTCAAACAAAAGGATTTGCCGGCTTCTTCGGCTTGCCCATTGCGGTGAATGAGCCGGGGTCCGACTGTTATGAGCCCAACCTTCCCGGCCTACTGGCACCCCAAATCCAAGTCAGTCACGCGGCGCTCAATGCTGTAAATTTAGGCAGGAAAAGAAACCGGCAGGCTCGGTTAAGCACCATGAGCGATGGCCCGGCGTCCACATTCAGCCTGGTTGAGAGCCTGGGTTTGGGTTATGCATTGAAACTGGCCCGCGATACGTTCTTCCCCGCACGTGTCAACCACCCAGGACGCCTGCAACCGCCCCGCACCGGTTGGTTGCTGGAGCGCGCCGGCACGCCACTGAGCGCTGAGGATACGGCTGAAATGCTCAGTCGAATACTTCGCGCCATCGGCTTGACGAGTCATTTCGCCCCAACTGTTTTACTGGTGGGTCACGGTAGTACGACCCGCAACAACGCCCATGCAGCCGGCCTGAACTGTGGCGCGTGCGGTGGCCAATCCGGGCTGACAAATGCCCAAATACTGGCTGATCTGCTCAATACACCGATGCTGCGGGAACACTTGGCGGAACTGGGTATTGCCATTCCGGAAAACACGCAGTTTGTGGCCGCTTTGCACAACACCGTCACCGACGACATTGATTACCCCAAAAACCTATTGCCCGATACACTCAAGACCTGGCTGGCAGAAGCGTGTAAGCTGGCCCGACGGCGCCGCGCACCCGCATTGGGATTGAAGCCCATGGATGACGCCCGACTCCATCGTGCCCTGGAGCGACGCGCCCGCGATTGGTCTGAACTCAGGCCCGAATGGGGGCTGGCCAACAATGCCGCCTTCATCGTTGCGCCGCGGTCGGCCACGCGTCATCTTGATTTGCAAGGAAGAAGTTTTCTGCATGATTACGATTGGCTTGAAGATCCAAACAGTGCGGTGCTGGAACAAATCATGACCGCCCCCATGGTAGTGACACAATGGATCAACATGCAGTATTACGCGTCGATGGTCGACAATCTTCATTACGGTAGCGGCAATAAAATGCTGCACAACGTTGTGGGGGGGCACATCGGTGTCTTCGAGGGAAACGGGGGGGATTTGCGTATTGGATTGCCCATGCAATCGCTGCACGACGGGCAAAGCTGGCGACATGAACCACTGAGGCTTCAGGTGTATATCGCCGCGCCGGAATCGGCCATTTTTGCCATTTACCAGCGTCATGAAGCGATTAAAAATCTGGTCGATAATCAATGGCTTACGCTATTCGGCTGGCAACCCGAGAGCGGGCAAATCAGGCAACTGTTTTTAGATCATTGGCGTAATGTAGAATAAACTGGTTAAGTCTTAACCAACCAAATTATTCAACCTTACCGCACCAGTTGTATCGGCGCGCCCTGTTCTACGGAGGCTCGCATGGAACCGCTTCAAAAAGAACCCGAACTGGTCGGCCGTCTGGCCGCGCATCGCCTGTTTCATTCGTGCGACCTCGATGAAACGCGCGATACTGTCGGGCGTATTTTCAAGCCGCACGAACTCAGCGTGCGCGGCAAACGTCAGAAGCTGGACGCGGAAATGGACCACATCGCGCTGGGCGGTGCCTCTATCAACCGCCTGCGTTATGGTGCCAACGTCACCATTGAACCGGAATCGCTCGATAATTTCCTGCTGATTCAAATGCCCATGGCGGGCCAGGCGAATATCCGCTGCGGCAACGAGAAAATCCTTTCCACACCCAGTATGGCTTCGGTGTTAACGCCTTCCTTGCCGGTTCACATGCAATGGCAAGGTGTATGCGACCAGCTTATTGTAAAAATCGAACGTGCCGTGCTGGAAGCGGCCTGTGCCGCCGCGCTGGGGCACCCGATTTCCAAACCCATTGAGTTTCAACTGGGTATGAACCTAACTCACGGCGGCGGGTTGGCATGGCAAGAGCTTGTTGCGTTTCTAACCACCAGTCAGTTTATTCACGGTGCCGGTCGGCAGAACCTCGTAACCAGCCAACTGGAACAATTGCTGGCCACCACCCTGCTGGAACGACACCCGCACAATTATGCCGAAGCGCTGTTGAACCCGGCCCCCACGCCGGACCTGCCTTATATTCGCCGGGCCGAGGAGTACATTCTGGCCCACTGCTGCGAACCCATTACCATGCAGGATTTAGCGCAGCATGCGCATATCAGCACGCGTAGCCTTTATAAAGGGTTCCAAGCCTACCGCGGCATCAGCCCCATGGGGTTCGTGCGCAAGGTCAGGCTGCAAAAAGTACGTGAAACACTGCTTCAGGCACGCCACGCCGGGCAACCCGTTAGCGTCACCCAAGTGGCGCTTGATTGGGGATTCGGCCACTTGGGTCACTTTACGCAAGCTTATCGAAAGCAGTTCAATGAGCTGCCTTCACAAACCTTGCGGGGTTAGCCTGCGCTTTTTTTTGGCGCTCCAGCAGTTTATGCGTCACCATTCGGTAGTTGCGCGCGTTCACCGGTAACAGCCACTGTTTGAAACGGGTGAAGGGGCCCACGTTAATGCCAATTTCATCCAGCATTTCATCCACGTTATGCATGGAGAACGGAATAATGTTGGTCCCACGCGCATGTTTGCCTTCGGTTCGTTCCTCCATCCACTTCAGGCGACGGCGTACATGTTCGTGACGCTCGTCCAATGGCGGCAGGTTGAGCCCGCCCATCAAATGGGCGGCGATCCACAACGCCGCCACCTCGGCGCTTAGCGGACTATAGAACGAGGAGTTATAGCCGCAGAAATGCAGGCGTTTTACCGTTAACGGCAGAATCTGGCGATACAACTCGAAGTTCCCCCGCTCGTCGGTGATTTCGTCCTGAACCGACTGCGGTAAAAAAGGTACAACCTGCTTGAAGCCGGTACCGCAGACCACCAAGTCGGCTGGTACCGTGCGCCCATCGCTTAGCGTGGCAACCGGCTTACCGTCACGGGCGCCCAAAGAAGTAATATCACACTCACGAGCCACTTCCGTTTTACCGGCCATAACCTGTTCATAAAGCTCATCAGTTGACAAACTGACCGTGCTTCGGGCAATGCGGTCGAACGTACCCTCGGGCACTAAACCCAATTTGTCGAGCTTCAACTGCTTGGTAGCGACTTTCTGCAACGAGCCGATCATGCTGTCGCGCACGCCTCGGCCCGGGCCATGCAAAAAGCGCTCGAATCCTTTGACTTCAATGTAAGGGAACAAAGCTTCGCCCATACGCGTCAGCATCAAGTACTTGTAGTTCAATACATTCATGATTTTGCGCGGCATTTTCCAGAGCAGTTCGCGCGCAATCACTTTGGTTGACGCCGCTACCTCACCGATGGCGGCTGCCACATCACACGATGATTTACCGTAACCCACCACCAAGACATTTTTGCCGCGCGCCTCTTCAATATGATTGAATTCCGAAGTGGCACACAACCGCCCGCCGGCCGCCTTAAACTCGTCCACCCCGGGATACGGAGGAATAAAGGGCTCGGAAAAAATCCCATTAGCCACAACCAGATGTTCAAACTGATAATCCGACTCCAGCCCCGAACGGGTACTACGCGCTTTAATGTGCCACCCTTTCTCACCTTCAGGCTCGGCCAGCAACACTTCAGTATTCAAATGGATGCGACGCTCCAGATCGAAATGTTTGGCAAAAGCCGCCAAATAGCGTTGCACCTGCTCACCCGTAGGCCATTCAGGATACTCGGCGGGCATCGGAAAGTCTGACAAGAAATACGTATCTTTATTGTTTTGCGTACGCAATCCGGGATACCGGCGCGTGGCGCTCCACACCCCTCCTACATCGGGTGCTTTCTCGAACACGGTCACGTCGTGTCCAAATTGGGTAAGAACTTTCGCTGCTGACAAGCCGGCAAAACCGGCACCAATGATCGCTATTTTCATGGCTTAACTCCGGTTATTCACAAAGACGGGGAATGGCGGGAACCGCCTGCTCCGGCCCCATGGCGCTATAGCCGCCATCAACGGCCAGGTCGGTTCCGGTGATGAAAGAAGCGTTGGACGAACACAGGAACACGACCCCCTGCGCAATCTCGGCTGGATCCCCCACTCGACCCAGCAAGTGGAACGGCGCAGCAACGCGATCGGTTTTCGCACGATCACCGCCCGTGAGTTCATCCATAATGCGCGACCATGTCCAACCCGGGGAAACCGAGTTCACGCGAATTCGGTCTTGAGCCAGATCCATGGCCATATTGCGTGTTAGCTGCGCAATGGCAGCTTTGGTTACGGGGTAAAGCCAACGCCCTGTTTGCGCGACCTTGGCGCTAATGCTGCTGAAATTTACAATGGCCCCGCCACCGCGCTGGATCATATGCGGGCGGCAGGCCTTCATCATCATGACTGAACCCACCACATTCACGTCGTAGCTTTGATGCCAATCATCGCGGGTCGCCTCGATGCCATCGTCAACATAACTACACGCCAGGTTCACCAGAAAATCGATACCGCCGAATTGGACGACGGCTTCTTTCACGCACGACGCTATTTGAGTGTCGTCGGAAAGATCTGTTTTAACGAACAAGGCACGCGCACCCAGCTTGCCTGCAACCCGGGCGCCCCCTTCTTCGTCGATATCGGCAATCACCACCGCAGCGCCGCGGTCGTGAAAAGCCTGCGCTACAGCGGCACCAATAAGCGTTGCACCGCCGGTGACAATGGCCACCTTCTCTTGCATGTCCTGCATGATTTGTCTCCTGTCAATTTTGAATTGCTTTATAGATATTTGACAGAAGCATTATGGGAACAGGGCTGCACCGCACACTATCCCACAGGTGCAGACCGTTATCCCGAAAGTGCAATCGCTTGTGTTTGACAGACAGCCGGTTAAACGCAGCCCGCTTATAAAATGCGCGCCGTAGGCATGACTAACGCATCGCCGTCGATCACCACCTTTCCCTTCACCGTACACACCGTACTAAGCAATACCCGGCGCTTTTCGGGGAATAACTCTTTCACCGTGACAGTGGCATGCACGGTTTCTCCGGGCCGCACAGGCGCCTTGAACTGCAAATTTTGATTCAGGTAAATTGTGCCGGGCCCAGGCATACGCCCGGCAATGGCGGCTGAAATCACGCTGGCCGTAAGCATCCCATGCGCAATACGCCCCTTGAACGGCGTAGTTTGGGCAAACTCTTCATTCAAATGCACCGCGTTGTTGTCGCCCGACGCACCGGCAAACAACACGATATCCGCTTCAGTAATGGTTTTTGCAAAAGTGGCCGTATCGCCGATGGAAAGATCTTCAAAATCATAACCGTTCAGTTCATTCATTTTGTGCCCTTTAGTTGAATTACGCCTGCTTGCGTGAAATCAAGCATACGATGGACACGCATCGCCCACAATCAGGTTTAAACCCCTACAAGCGGCACCAATGAAGGGTATGCATGCGTTGACACATCCACTCATCCCTTGGAAAATGGCGCAAAAATCCAGGGAACGCTCGTGAAAATTCATACTCATATCTACACCCTTGGCCTTGCCTTATGCTTGCTGTTTTGGTCGGGCCTCAGCACGGCCAAAACAAATAGCACGGCCGTTGACCCCGACCGCTTGAAAACGGTTTCAGAACAGTTTTTCGACGAGCAAAAACTGGCTTCTTTGCTGGTTCAGGTGCGTGTGAACGGCGAACCGGTTTTTTCCCACGCTCAAGGGCAGGCCATGCCGAATGTACCGGCAACGACAGGCGGTCATTTCCGTAACGGTGCAGTAACCATTGCCTATATGGCGGCCACCTTGCTGAAGTTGGCCGAGCAAGGTCTTATCAACCTCGACACGCCTATTATCAAATGGCTACCGCATTTACCTTATGCCGACAAAGTAACGCCCCGCATGTTGTCGAACATGACATCGGGCTATCCCGATTACGTTGCCGATGCAAAATTTATAGAAGCCTTCTACGACGATCCGTTCCGTAACTGGACGAACGCAGAAAGAATCAAAATCAGTATCGACGCCACTCGCGTGTTCGAGCCAGGTAAAAATTGGGACTACTCGCACGCCGGCTACGTTATTCTGGCCGAGGTAATGGAGGCAGCCACCCACAAACCATTGAAACAGCTCATTCGGGAAAACATCCTTGAGCCGTTGAAACTCAAGCAAACGCTTTCCATCGACACACCCTATATTCCCGACCCGGTCATCCATGCCTACAGTGCGGAACGTGGCATTTATGAAGACGCCACATTCTGGAATCCCTCCTGGACACTTCCGGAAGGCGCGGTGCAAGTGACCACAATCGACGACATGGCGCGCAGCTTCGATACCTTGGTTGGGAAAACCGGCTTCTTAAGCGAGCCGATGCGCCGGCAAATGATTGAACCCACTTTAGTCGGTTTTGGTGCGCCACTGGAAGGTTGCCGCTCGTGTCACACCATGAGCCGCAATTTTTACTACGGATTGGGGGTTTTTATGTCGCGCGACTGGATATTTCAATCCCCACTTTTCGGCGGCTACGCTTCCATGGTCGCCACCCTGCCTGCCGACCGCTCGCCCACTGGCGAGCGCATCACCATTGCGGTCGCCACCACAGCTCAGGAAGACGCCTTTGCCGATTGGACTGAAGACCTGCAAAACCTTGCCGACTCGCTTACCCGTCTGATTGCGCTGGAAATTGTGCCGGACAACGGCCTGGCCCCATCGCGCCATGGGTCTGAATAAAAACCAAGTCGTTCAATATCGATGTGATGAAGAAACAAAGCAAAATGCAGGGAGCTCCTTTGCCGTTAAGAAAGTACAACATTGCCGGATTACTGAGCCTGAGTCTTCTTTTGGCAACCGCGCCAACAAGCCCTGCACACGCGCAAACCGGTGCCGCACTCGACCGCACCCTGGCCAACCAGGCTGAACTGCTGCGCCGGGTTAAGCCCATTCCCAAACAAGGCCAAATCGATATCACCGTTATCGACGAGCGCAAGCAAATACCGGAAGAGGAAGCAGAAGGCATTACTTTCACACTACGCTCCCTGGTCGTAGACGGTGCGCAAACGGTTCCCCAAACGCAACTGGCTGCGGCATGGCAAGATAAGCTCGACACCACGATAAGTCTGGCCGAGCTGTACCGAATCGCGCGTGAAATCGAAGCCATTTACCGGCAAGAAGGCTATTTCTCCGATGTCATCGTCCCCAGCCAGGATTTTGATTCCGGCCATATCGTAATCAAACTCTACGAAACAGGGTTCGATGAAATCACGATTGAAAGCGATATCCCGAACATTGATACGCGGCTCGCCCCCTACATTGATCGCCTGCTCGATTTTGCACCTGTTCCCGTCGCTGAAGTCGAACGCATACTCCTGCTTATGAGCGATCTGGGCGGGCTAACCATCGACGGCGTGGCAACCCGCCCAGACGCCCCCGGAAAAGGCGGGCGCCTGCACCTGCGCGTCACACGTACACCGATGGCCGCCCAGGTGGGCCTCGATAACTTCGGTAGTCGGGAAATCGGCCGCGCAGAGCTTACCGGCACAATCGACCTGAACGACCAGCTTGGTTTATTTGAAACAACCACCATTGCGGGGGTAACGGTTCCGAATCAACCCAGCGAACTGGCCCTTCTTCAACTGTCGCAAGACTACCCCATCGGTTCAAACGGTTTGCATGCCGGCTACACGGTAGCCTACGTTGGATCGAAACCCGGTGGAGCACTTGAATCGTTGAATGTGAATGCGCAAACGGTATCGGGCACCCTCTTTGTTCGCTACCCCTTTATCCGCCGTATTTCGCATAGTTTGTTCGGGACGGCGGAAATTAATTTTGAAAACAGCGACCTGCGTATTGGGGGCAATCATGCCGGTCGAGACCGCTACCGCTGGGCCACCGCGGGCTTAAGCTACGACCAGGAACTTGAACGAGGTTTTTTCAACATAGAGGGGACATGGGGTATCGGCCTGCGTGGCCTCGGTTATACCACTTCCGACGATCCACTCAGTTCCCGCCCAGGCGTGCCGGACCATTATCGCTTCACCCAATTAAATGCCTTGCTCCAACATGCGCTTTGGGAAGGCGGCGCCCTGACCCTGCAAGGTACGCTGCAATATTCACCCGACCCTTTGCCCCCTTCCTTGCAGCTTGACCTTGGCGGCTCACTCTACGGACGCGGTTTCGACAGCGCCACCGCTAAAGGCGACAGCGGCGTTGCCGTTTCACTGGAACTTAATCAAACATTCAACGCGAATCTTCCCCACATCAGTGATACGTCGGCCTTCACCTTCATAGACTACGGCTACGTACGCAACCACGACGTCAGCGTCGATTATCGCACCCAGGCGCTTGGGTCGGTAGGTGTCGGCGTACGTGCCCGAATTAACGACAACATTCAGGGCCAGGTATACGTTTCCACACCATGGAAGGAAGACAACGACTTCAGCGAGACCGGTACACGCATTATGTTCCGCGTCGCCGCGTCGTTCTGACAACCAATCAAGGCGCAAGACCGCTATGGGGCCTCCGGCATCACCCGGTTGCGACCGGCCCGCTTGGCCTCATACAACATGGCGTCGGCCTGAATAACCGCCTCATCGGCACTTGCCTGGCCGGCGTGCGCAACCGCGACACCGGCACTGATAGAAATTGACCCGACCGGCTCAAGCGCTGCGGCATCCACACGCGCCCGAATTTTTTCGGCAACCCGCAATGCATCACTTAAAGGCGTTAACGGAAGAACCGCCACGAACTCTTCGCCGCCCATACGCCCGACAAAATCATTTTCCCTGACACTTTCAGCCAGAATACGGCTTACATGCTGAAGCACCTGATCGCCCACGGCATGGCCGTATGTGTCATTCACTTTCTTGAAGTAGTCAATGTCGAACATCACGATTGAATACGGTTCACGGCCACGCTTCAGGTTATGGAACTCATGCCCGAGGAACTCGTTGGCGGCCAGCCGGTTAGGCAACCCGGTTAATACATCGCTACGCGCCTGAGCCGCTAATTTGGTATTGGCCTCAGCCAACTCCTGGGTTCTTTGTTCAACCTTGCTCTCCAACTCACGCGCGGCCGTTTCAAGCTCGTGTTGATTTTGCAACAAACGCGAAGCCATCTCTTGTAAAGCCTGATTCAATGCGCGCATTTCAGCCGTATGCAGCGTCAGGTTGAACCGGGCCGGCTTGCCCTGTGCAATGGCTTGGGCAATGTGGGTAAGCTGTTGAATAGGGCGGCCTAATTGGCGGCTCAGCAACCAGGCCAATATCAGGAACAACACCAGCCCCACCCCAAATACAGTGAGGATGGCCTTTTGCAAGCCACGTGCGTGCTCCAGCACTTTAGATTCAGGTTGCCGCACCATCACCCTCCAGTTCAACGGTACAGTAGAGTCGGGGCTGTTCACCGCGACGGCCGACGTCAAATAGCGCACATCGCTACCCCACGACGCATATCGCACCGCGTCTCCCTCCTTCACGACCGGAACCAGCAGGGAATCATGCTGTGAAGGTGAATCGGGGAAAATAATTTCCTCCTCTCCATTCACTATAAAAAACTCAACTTGCTCATCATCCGCGTCTTGCGGTGTTATCAGTTCCAGCAGATCTTCAGACCACCCCCAGTGAGCATGCACGCCCAACACACCCCGCGGCTGTCCTTGTGCGTTCTCCACTTGAACAGCAAAGTCAATAAAACGTATCGGGCCGACCTGATTCGAAGGTGACGGCAGCAGATTCGCCAAAAGTTTCGCTTCATGCAGATCACCTACATACACGCCTTTTTTTGCCTCCTGGAACCAAGGCCGCTGTGCAACGCTTTGTCCTGCCAATAACCCCCCCGTTGCCGCTTGAACCACCCCGTTTATGTCGGTTAGCCCAATCCACGAATAGTAGGGATACGACTGCTGTAAACGTTCCAAACTGGCACGAAACTCGGAACTGCTGAAATCGGCATTCACATACAAAGGGCTGCGGGCCAGCAGCTCCACTTCCCGACTACGCTCACGCAGGTTCTCGGAAATCGCAATTGCCGCCGTATTGGCCAGGTGATAAAGAATTTGCCCGCGGTCTTCAACCTGCTGCTGGGTGTAGGCGATCGTGACGTACAAAAACATGGGCACCCCCAACAGGGCAACCAAACCCATCATTGTGGTAACCAGTAAATTGCGATAGCTTCGTGTGACCCAGCTCATATTATGTTGACTGTATGGGGTTCAATCGTTTCCGTCGCTAAAGTGTGGCCAATACATCCAGGAATTGCTGCTGCCCCAAATGCTTGCCCCGCTGCCAGACTTCCACCGCCTTTTCATCGGCGTAATCCGTGACATATTTATAGGAAAGCCACGGCACCCCATGCTCGTGCGCCACAGCGGCAATCGCAAACAACTCCATATCAACCACTTCAATACCCGACTCCTGAAACCAGGGATCGGGGGATGTCACGAAGCTGTCGCCGGTGCCACAGGTGTAGCCGCCGTTTACCGCCGAGGTATAAACCTGCGGTCGGGAACAAAACGGCATGTGACCCCGTGGCGCCATAGTGGTGATTACATCACGCTGTAGCGCCCGGCGAATGGGTAACAACCCTAGCAAGCCGGGCTGAACACTGCCCGCCGTACCGAAATTGACGATGAGGGAAGGCGATTGCTCGTGAATGGCCTTCATTGCCGCAATCGTGGCATTCACCTTGCCGATGCCGGAATAATAAATCGCGATGTTCTCCGGAATATGCACTTGCGCAAGCTCTTCCGGCATGGCGGTAATAATAACGATGCCCTGTCCCATAAATACTTATCCCTTCAATGTATGGGTGCCTTTAGCCAAAATCGATCGAACGCTGCCGCGACAACCATCATGCAAAGTACCGGCAACAACCAGGCAAGGTCGACCGACGCTCCCGGCAACAGTGCCAACCAACCAGGGGTCAGGAACCCCAACCCCGCTGCCTCGAGGCCGTCGGCCACACCCATGGCGGCCGCCAAGGCCATTGTGGGAATGAAAACGCGTTTAGCCGATACCCAAAACGGCGACAACAAACTTAACACCACCAACGTCATGGCGACGGGATAAAGCCCAACCAACACCGGTACCGAAAATGAGATCAGGCGCTCCAAGCCCTGATTTGCAACAACCAGACTAAACACGCCAAACGTAATGACAATGGTTCGATAAGAAAGCGGCAGCAGGCGGCTGAAATACTCACCGCAGGCAGTCGTTAAACCGATCGCCGTCGTTAAACAGGCCAGCGTAATGACAACAGCCAACAACACATGACCACCCACGCCGAAGCTGTACTGCATGTATTCCGCCAGAATGACCGCACCGGTATCCGCTTCGGGCGCAACACTGTTGCTGGTGGCGCCCAGGTACACCAACGACAAATAAACCAGGGCCAACCCCGTTGCCGCAATAACCGCAGCAATTAGCGCGTACCGGGTTTGCAGTGCAGGGTTATCAATCTTGCGATCACGAATCGCATTCACAATAACAATACCGAACACCAATCCGGCCAGCCCATCCATGGTTAAGTACCCTTGCAAAAAACCGCGGGACAAAGGTGCGTCCCGGTAAAGTTCATTGCCAAGCCCAACCGCATCGGCCGGAACAAGCACCGCATAACCGCCAAGAATAAGCAACGCCGCTACAAGCACCGGCGTCATGTATTTACCCACTGTATCAATTAAACGCCCTGGATACAGCGCAATCAGTATCACCAGCGCAAAATAGATAATGGAGTAAATGAACAGGGCCGCCTGACCATCGCCCAGGAAATAGGCAACGCCTACTTCGAAAGAAACCGTCGTTGTGCGCGGAATCGCAAACAGCGGACCAATCGTTAAATAGATAAGGACCCCAAACACCGTACCGGCAACACGACCAATAGGCTGCGTTACCGTAAACAAGTCGCCGCCGGAGCGCACTAAGGCAATAATAGCGGCCAACGGCAAGCCGACACCGGTTAAAAGAAAGCCCGTAGCGGCCCACCAGAACTGCGCACCCGACTCCTGACCGACAACAGGCGGAAAAATAATATTGCCGGCGCCCAAAAACAAGGCGAAGGTCATAAAACCCAGGGCGATCAGATCAGCCAGTTTTAGTTTCATGGTGGACAACGGGCGCAGTGGTTAGGATTTTTATTGCTTGAACACAGATGTGAAAAAGCATACCACTGCAATAAAAATAAGGCTGCGATATTGAACTGCACCCCAAAAGTTGGACACCAATCTAACCTTTGGGGTGTTTTTCATGGCGAAGTACGATGGGCAGTTCAAGCTAAAAGTAGTGCTGGATTATTTGTCGGGGCGAGTTGGCGGCTATGTACTTGTCGCCCGTATTCACGGCCTGGATGGTGGGACAGTAAAACAGTGGGTTGATAGCTATCGCTTGCATGGCGCGTTAGGGCTACGGCCCAAGGGAGCCAGCTACGATGTTGCCTTCAAGCTATCTGTACTGGAGCGGATGCAGCACGGGAGGTTGTCACTGCGAGAGACGGCTGCCTTGTTTGATATTCGGTGTGCTGACCACATATCGAAGTGGAAACGCCAGTATGATATGGGGGGTCTGGACGCACTGAAGGACCGACGAGGTCGCCCAAGGAAAATGCCTGCCAAGCCCCCCAAGCCGGTTGACGAGTCAACCTCAGAAGAACGCACACTTGCGCAACTGCGTGAAGAAAATGAGTATCTGCGTGCGGAGAATGCGTATCTAAAAAAGCTCGATGCCTTGATCCAGACAAAGCGTGCAGCAACGCTGAAAAAGCGCAAATCGTGACTGGATTGAGGCATGCGCACCCATTGGCGACGCTGCTTAGCATAGCAGGCCTGTCTCGCAGTACGTTCTACTACCATGTGCGTTCTACTGGGCTGACCGACAAGCACGCCGACTTGAAGACGACGATTATTTCAATTTTTACACAGCACAAAGGCCGGTATGGCTATCGGCGCATTACGGCCACGCTGCGCCAAATGAATGTGCCCGTCAACCATAAGAGGGTGCAACGGTTGATGGGACTCTTGCAACTGAAGTCATTAGTACGGGTCAAGAAATACCGTTCCTATAAGGGCACCGTCGGCAAAGTAGCTCCCAACGTCCTGCAACGGCAATTCGACGCGACAAGGCCGAACCTGAAGTGGGTGACCGATGTGACCGAGTTTAGGGTAGGTGACGAAAAGCTGTACTTGTCGCCGGTGATGGATTTGTACAACGGCGAAATCGTTGCCTACGAAACGGCCAAGCGCCCGGTCTTCAAGATGGTGGGAAAAATGCTGCAAAAAGCACTTCTATGCCTGGGCGAGCATGACAGACCTGTGGTGCATTCGGACCAGGGCTGGCAGTATCAAATGTCTTGGTACCGTGATCTACTCGCGAGCAAGTCATTGACTCAAAGTATGTCCAGAAGGGGAAACTGCCTGGATAACGCAGCGATGGAAAGTTTCTTCGGTACGCTGAAAGCCGAGTTCTTTCACCTGAATAAGTTCGCTAGCATTGAGCAGCTACAAGTAGGACTCAAGCATTACATTCATTACTACAATAATGAGCGGATCAAGCTAAAACTAAAAGGACTGAGTCCGGTGCAATACCGAATTCAGTCCTTAGCCTAGCTAGTCCAACCTGACCGTCCAACTTTATGGGGTCAGTTCATATGTGAACCGCAGCCTTATTTAACTTCGCCCCAAGCAATACCAAAACAATTGTTTGGCGTATCGCCTCAGGCACAACGACAGTTTTATTCGGTCGCTTTCTCTACGCGATCGCTGAGCTCAGCGGCCGCCTGGTCAATTTCCTTGCCGGCTTTTTCAGCCGGGCCTTCTTTTTCCTGGCAACCGGCAAGCGCCATTAGCAAAACAGCGGTAACAGCAGTTGAACCTAAAACGTTCTTGATTTTCATTGTTTCCCTCCCTGTTGAACAATGTCATAAAAATTCTACCGTTAAACGCGGCGAAAAGACACGCTTCAAGCGCAACCAAATTTTTCAAAAAGTCCGCCGTGCCGAACCGCGCTGACGTTGCCGTTTCACCACATACATATCCTGATCGGCAAAGGCAAGTAATGCGTCGACCTGGGTGGCGTCGTCGGGATAGCACGCCAATCCGATACTCGCATCAGGACTTAAGTTGCCATTTTCAAAGTCCACCGGCTCAAGCAAAGATACTTGAAGCTTATTAGCCACTTTCCTTGCATCATCTTTGGAACGGATATCTTCAAGCAATACCAGAAACTCATCGCCTCCAAGCCGAAAAACCGTATCCCCTTTGCGCAAGCTGTCTTTCAAACGCACTGCAACTTCTCGCAACAATTGATCGCCGACAACGTGGCCGTATGAATCGTTGACCAATTTGAAATCATCCAGATCGACAAACAACACCGCCAACGAAGCTTGCCTGCGTTCACATCGCGCCAATGCCGAGCGCAAATGCGCACGCAATGTACGCCGATTAGGCAAACCCGTTAAATCGTCGTACTGCGCCATACGCAACAGTTCTGCGTGCATGCGTTGCCGCTCGACTGCCGTGGCCACCTGCGCACCAACGAATCGAAGCAACTCAAGATCTGTCTCGCTATACACAACACCGCTTGAACTGCTAATTACCAAAGTTCCCATATAACCGCTTTGTGATTGCAATGGAACAAACACCCAAGTGCCGGCGTTCTCTGTGGAGTGCAACTCATTCGACGATAGATCATGTTTCAAAAGCAACGGCTCTTGGCGACTTTTCGAGTCTGCACAAATCGCCAGCAAACGAGTGGAAAGTGAGGCGTTCCACGGGTGCGCACTATCTTGTCTGAAAACCCAATGTTGTACCTGCGTTTCATGATCGACATCGGCAACCACAAACGTTGCAACCGGGACACGCTGCGCCACAATTTCCTGCACTTCCGCCAGCAGTGTATTCACATCCTGCGCCCGATGCGCCGCTTCCGACACTGCATAAGTTGCCGCCTGGCGATCCTCAAGGCGCCGTCGCTCGGTGACGTCCCTCGCCACGCCGATCCGACATTGATGTTGTTCCGTCCAGCAAGCCGACCACATCACCCGAACATAACGCCCGTCCTTACGAATGTAGCGATTTTCGAAGCCAACACGCGGAATGCCCGCCATTACCTTTCTGGCTTCTTCCCGCGTTCTCTCGCGGTCTTCCGGCGCCACAAGCTCAATCATCGGGTGCCCTATCAACTCTTGTTGCGAATACCCCAACAGACGTTCGCAGGCCGCGCTAACGAAAACGATACGACCTTCTATGTCGACTACAAACACCGTGTCGAGCATCAGGTTAAGAAAGTCAGGCAAAAGCGCCTGCACATTAAGCTTCATATCGGCCACATGGGAAATTGAGCGGACAATCGTTACACTGGATTCCGGCATTTTATTCAAAAAAGGAAGAAAACCAATGTCTAACACTATTCCTGGCCCCGACGGGAAACCGCGTTGCGGCTGGTGTGCCGCCGCACCGGAATTCTTTCCCTACCACGATAAAGAATGGGGCTTCCCGGTTGATAACGACCAGCGACTATTCGAAAAAATTTGCCTGGAAAGCTTTCAGTCGGGTTTAAGCTGGCGCACAATTCTGGCAAAACGTGAAAACTTCCGACGCGCTTTCGACCATTTCGACTTTCACAAGGTAGCGCAATACACCGACGCGGATATAGAAAGATTATTAAAAGACGCCGGCATTGTGCGCCATCGGGGCAAAATTGAAGCGGTCGTCAACAACGCGGGAAAGCTGTTGGAGCTCATTAAGAACGAGGGGTCATTCGCCGCCTATGTTTGGCGCTTCGAACCCAGCGAAAAAGTCTTGACCGCGCCGCAAACCGCATCTCGCTCCGCTGCCTCAGAAGCCATGTCAAAAGACCTGCGCAAACGTGGCTGGAAATTCGTGGGCCCGACAACGGTGTACGCGTTTATGCAAGCCATGGGATTAATTAATGATCATGCCGAGCAATGCGCTCTTCGGCTGTCCGTCGAGAACGCCAGAAAAAAATTCAAACGACCTAAATAAAACATCCGGGAAAGATAGGGCCACCGAATTTGTAAACATGGCCCGTTTTGCATTGCATGGGGCACGTAACTAAGCGTAAACTGGCCGCTCTTTTTTGAAAATACGACCCCGGAAGACTGTTAATTTAACCCATGCTTTATCCTCTCACACTTCGTTCCTCCCCTCGCTTTTTCTCTTTTCTCGTCCTAATCGCGGCCATTTTTCTTGGCGCCAACGCATATGCCGGCACCGTCTGGCTGAATAACGGCGATCGCATCACCGGCACCATTCAATCGCTGGATGGTGGAAAACTACTGGTTAAAACTGAATACGGCGGTAATATCCGCGTTGATATTACGCATGTAAAAACACTGGAAAGTGACTCTGAGCTGGTTGTAAAAAATGGTGAGTTCAACAACGACTACCGTGCAAAGCTCGTTGCAGCCGACGACGGCACAGTAACGTTACAAGGGGTTGAGCGCGCTGACGGTCAAACAACACCGGTTAGTACGTCCGTACCAGTGGCCTCCATTACACGTGTAGTGCGACCCACTCCGTTTCTCAATGAAGCCACATTCAAAGGGCGTTTCGACTTGGCCGCAACGCGTAAATCGGCATCAACCAAAACACAAGACTACACGCTGAATACCTTTAATGAACTGCGTCACGGCATGTGGCGCCATCAACTGGCGGCCGACTACACACGCAACAAAGAAGACAGCACCGACAGCACCTATAACTACGGCGCGGGCTACACGCTTGATTACTTCATTAGCGAAAAAGCATTTTGGCAGGGCCGAGCCAAGTATCGACGCGACTTCGTGGAAGAACTCAACCGCCAGGTTGTATATGGTACCGGGCCAGGTTACCAGTTCTGGGACAACGAACTCGGCGCCTTCTCTCTTTCCGCGCTCATGAGCCGGGTGCATTATGGCTATACCGATGGAAGCAGCGAAAATGCATATGCCGCGTCATTGCGCTGGGATTACGTGCGCTACTTTTACGGTAAAGAGTTCGAACTATATACACGCGGCGAAGTGTTACGCCCTATTAACAGCGACACTAAGTTCGCGATTAACGGCGAAGTGGGTGCACGCTACAACATGAACAGCTGGATGTCGGTTTATCTGAAGTATGCGCGTAACCAGGTCAGTGGCGGCCGCCAAGGCGGCATCAATGAGTCGGTTTACAGCACGGGTATTGGCGTGCGCTGGTAGGCTTCGGTTTTTCTAACTCACGCCCGCGGCTAAGGAGACAAAAACAAATGCGCAAGAAGATAGTAATAACAAGACTAGCCGGTCTGATTAGCGGCCTGTGCCTTGCCTTACCGGGCGTGGCACAGGATGTTGCCGATCAGATATGGGCGGGAGGCCCAATTATTACCGTGAATGACAAAGCACCACGCGCTGAAGCAATTGCGGTTAAAGACGGAAAAATTCTTGCGGTCGGCAATCACGACGACATCATGAAATATGAGGGTGCAAAAACCGAAGTCCACGACTTGCAAGGGCGCGCACTGTTACCCGGCTTTGTCGATGCACACGGGCACGCATTCATGATTGGATTGCAGGCACTATCAGCCAACCTACTGTCTCCACCCGACGGTGAGGTAAAAAATATTGATAGCCTTCAGCAGACCTTAACCCGATGGGCTAAGGACAACGCCGAGCGGGAGCAGAAAATAGGCATGATCCTGGGGTTTGGCTACGACGATGCCCAGTTGGCGGAACAACGCCACCCAACCCGCCAAGATCTCGACAAAGTATCAACCGACACGCCGATTCTTATTATTCATCAGTCTGGGCACATGGGCGTCATGAACAGCAAAGCGCTCGAATTAGCAGGCATTACGGCCGATACGGCAAATCCCGAAGGAGGCGTGATTCGACGCGAGTCCGACGGAAGAACACCTAACGGTGTTGTAGAAGAAGCTGCATTTTTTAACGCTCTGGCAAAAAAATTCGGCCAGATCGATGCACAGCAAGCGCAAAGTTTATTTGTGGCAGGCACTGGCTTGTTGGCCAAATATGGTTACACCACCGGCCAGGAAGGGCGAGCAACGTCGCCTTTGGTCCCGCTAATGCGGGAAGCGGCGGCAAAAGGAATTATCCCCATCGATGTCGTCACCTATGTTGATGTATTGCAAGACAGAGACTTCATTGCCAAGCATGTTAGCCAAGAATACAAAAACGGCTTCCGTGTTGGAGGGGCCAAGCTCACAATCGACGGGTCGCCGCAAGGCTTTACCGCCTATCGCGACCGCCCCTATTACAACCCGCCGGAATCCTATCGAGCCGATTACCGAGGTTACACTGCCGCGACGGCCGATCAAGTATTCGACGCCATTAATTGGGCATTCGATAACAACATCCAAATCATTACCCACTCTAACGGCGAAGGCGCTTCCGATATTCTGCTTGCGGCCATTAAAACCGCACAACAGAAACACAAAAAGGCCGATCGGCGAACGGTCTTGATTCACGGCCAGTTCCTGCGGGAGGATCAGGTTGATGAAATGAATCAGCTTGATGTTTTTCCTTCACTCTTCCCCATGCACACCTTTTACTGGGGTGACTGGCACCGGGAACGCACCGTGGGCCCAAAGCTGGCCAACAACATCTCACCCACCGGCTGGGTACGAGATCGCGGCATGATGTTTTCAACCCATCACGATGCGCCCGTGGCTTTTCCGGATTCAATGCGGGTACTTTCGGCTACTGTTACCCGCCGCTCACGATCAGGAGACATTCTTGGTCCGGAACAACGGGTTGATGTAATGACAGCGTTGAAAGCCATGACGATTTGGCCCGCCTACCAGCATTTTGAGGAGGATCAAAAAGGCTCGCTAGAACCTGGCAAAATAGCCGACTTTGTTATTCTGTCGAATGATCCGACAGCTGTAGATCCCGAGACACTGGACGAATTGAAGGTCACTGAAACGATCAAGAAAGGTAAATCGATCTTCCGCCTGAAGGACGAAAAAGATAATCCCGAAGCGGCCAATACCGCAGCGGCCGGCGATGTTCTGGGCACCGTATTACGCAAATGGGAACGCAACCTGCAACAGCATGCTCATAATGCAGACAATGAACATGAGCACGGGCCCGACCTGCTAATGAGTGTCCTTATGCAGGGAATAACCAAAAACCAATCGGTCGAATCGCCATCTGTACGCGATTACTAACCACATAACTCCCTGTCGCGCGATACGAATACACAGGCCGGCTAAACACCGGCCTGTTCTTTTAGCCAGCCCCATACCACATCTGCGTCAGAGCCGACACTCAAGGAAAACGGTGCGACCAAATAAAAATCCGTATTGTCATTCACCACTTGTCGTCCCACCACCACTAGCCGCCGCTGTTCAACATCGCTTTCAATAAAGCACCGGGCAACCAGCGCCACCCCCTGGCCCGCCACAGCGGCGTCGATCGCCAGACTGGTTTGATTGAACTGGATTGTTTTTGTTGAAGCCGGCACGCCCGGCATACCGAGCTTTTGAGCAAGCTGTGGCCATAAGTTGTGCGAGTCAACCAACAATCTCTGCTTCCACAAATCTGCCGACACCCTAATTTTGCGTTTTATGTAGGGGCTGCAAACCGCTATGGCCTCATGACGCAAAAGCAGCGTAGCTTGCAGTTTGCTGTACGCCGGCGCCTTCATTTGCCTGACAGCCATATCGACACCATCGACGTAAAAATCAGCTAACCCTTCAGAGGCCTGAATCCGCAAATCGATTGCGGGATGTTTAGCAGCAAAAAGGGGCAGGCGGGGTAACAGCCACTTTGCAGCAAAGGTGGGCGTCACACTAAGCGTGACCCGGCTTTTTTTTACCACCAGATCGGCGGTGGCCTGTTCGATCATTTCAAATGCTTCGCGCACCCTTAAGTGATACCGCCGCCCTTTTTCAGTTAATACGAGCCGGCGCGGCTCTCGCTGAAACAGCAGCACGCCTAACGTAGCCTCAAGCCCGCGTATATGTTGCGCCACGGCACCCTGAGTAACATGCAATTCCTCAGCCGCCAAACGAAAATTCAGATGCCGTGCGGCGGCTTCAAACGCCCGCAATGACTTCAACGGCGGCAGTGCATTTAGATTCAACAATCGACATACCCAGTAGTTTTTCTACTGAATATTAACAATAAATATGATTCGACGATCATGAATAACGAAAATATTATCTATTCTTCACTCAATAAGAAAGAGATAGAAATGCAAACTGAAACGATAGAAAAAGTAGCCATCATAACGGCGGCCGGCAGCGGTATGGGTGCAGCAAGTGCGCGCACCCTGGCAAACAACGGTTACAAGGTAAGCCTGCTTTCACCCTCGGGCCGGGCCGAATCGCTGGCACAAGAGCTCAATGGGATCGGTATGACGGGTTCCAATCAGTCGGTGGACGATCTGGAAAACCTGGTGAAAGCTACCGTTCAAAAGTGGGGACGTGTCGACGTGCTGCTAAACAGTGCCGGGCATGGTCCGCGAGGCGACATACTCAGCCTGAGCGATGATGATTGGCATACTGGACTGGATGTTTACCTGATGAACGTGATCCGGGCAACGCGACTGGTCACCCCCATCATGAAAGCGCAAAACTCGGGGGCTATTGTGAATATTTCAACCTTTGCCGCGTTCGAGCCTGACCCCACCTTTCCAACGTCAGGAGTATTCCGGGCGGGCTTGGCCTCATTCACCAAACTGTTTGCCGATGCCCACGCAAAACACCATATTCGCATGAACAACATTCTTCCCGGCTTCATCGACAGCTATCCCGAATCGCCCGAACTTGTCGCCCGCATACCCATGGGCCGCTTCGGAACAACCGACGAGATTGCACAAACCGTTGCCTTTCTATGCTCGCCCGGCAGCACATATATTACGGGCCAAAATATTCGGGTCGACGGCGGCATCACCCGATACATTTCCTAAAGCCTGGCAACCGACAACACGACCCGGTTTTCCTGCGGCTGCGAGCATGGTTATGATTCGTCATGAGCCGATCACAGGAAAACCATCTTGCGCCCCAGTCTTTCGATTATTATTCCCACGCTTAACGAGGCATCAGGCATTGCAAACGCACTTACTGCACTTCAACCATTACGGGAACGCGGCGTTCAAATCATTGTTGCCGACGGCGGCAGCACCGATTACACACTGAAATTAGCCGCCCCGAAAGCCGATATCGTCATTCGCTGTACCCCGGGCCGGGCATCCCAAATGAACGCTGGTGCAACCCACGCCACCGCGCCAATCCTGCTTTTTCTTCATGCCGATACGATTCTGCCCCCTCTTGCCGACGCGATTGTGTTCGGAGCATTAAACGGCGAGCCCGGTTGGGGACGCTTCGATGTCCGCATTACAGGCACACACCCCATGCTGAAAGTAGTCGCCATGCTGATGAACGTCCGTTCCCGCCTGACCGCTATCGCAACGGGTGACCAGGCCATTTTCATCAGCCGCAGTTTGTTCGACGAAGTAGCAGGGTTTCCAAACCAACCGCTGATGGAAGACATTGAACTATGCAAACGATTACGCCAACTACGGCGCCCAGTATGTCTTTTCGCTAAAGTGGAAACGTCAGGCAGGCGCTGGGAGACACGCGGCGTATGGAAAACAATTTTGTTAATGTGGCGCTTGCGATGGCGTTATTGGCGCGGCGTGCCGGCCACCGAACTGACCAAGGAGTATCAATGAACCAAAAAACACCGGGCACCATTTTGGTCATTTTCGCAAAAGCCCCGAAACCAGGATTCGCCAAAACCCGCCTGATCCCCCAGCTCGGCGCAGACGGCGCCGCACAATTGGCGACGCAACTCCTGCATCACACCGTTTCGGTTGCGTGCTCAACACACTTCGAGATGATTGACCTGTGCATAACACCCTGCCCTCCCGACCCTTTATTCAAGACGATTTCAAGCGCCGAAAACCTGACCCTAAGCTGCCAGACCGACGGCGACCTGGGGCAACGCATGTCGGCCGCTTTCTTTAAACACCTTGAATGCACGCCTAAAGTGCTGTTAATCGGTACCGATGCGCCGAACTTGACCGTCGGGATGCTTCATGAGGCATCCCGCCTGCTGGATGCACATGATGCCGTATTCATTCCTGCACTGGACGGGGGCTACACCATGATTGGCCTTCGCAAGCATCATCCCTCATTATTCAGCAACATCCCGTGGAGTACTGCATCGGTCATGACGGCAACTCGTGCCGCATTAAGAAAAGCGAAGCTTAGCTGGGCGGAAATGACACCCCTTCCCGATATTGACGAACCCCAAGACCTGGTTCACCTTCCGGGTGACTGGACGCGATAAAGGAGCACTTTTATGTTGGCAATTATGGGCGGAACCGGTTTGTACGACCTACCTGACCTTACCGTTGTGGAACGCATCCAGGTAGACACCCCTTTTGGCTCACCATCCGGCGATGTCGTTCAAGGACGCTTTCACGAACACAATGTGCTGTTTCTGGCGCGCCACGGTGCCGGACACCGCCTGTTGCCGCATGAGGTTAACTACCGCGCCAATATCTTTGCCTTAAAGGCAGCCGGCGCCACGATGTTGCTGGGCTTCTCGGCCGTTGGCAGCTTGGCGCTTGATGTCAAGCCTGGTGATCTCGCCATGCCCGAACAGTATTTTGATTTCACGCGCGGGAAACGTGAACACACCTTCTTCGGCAAAGGCGTAGCAGCCCATGTCTCAACCGCTAAGCCGGTTAGCGCGGCATTAGTCGATTGGATTGGCGACACCGCACATGAATTAGACGTCTCGTTTCGCCGAAACCTCACCTATGCTTGTGTAGAAGGCCCCCGCCTGGGGACCCAAGCTGAAAGCCATTTCCTGCGCCAGGCAGGTTGCCACCTAGTTGGAATGACTAACGTACCTGAAGTCTTTCTGGCACGCGAAGCCCAAATGGCATACGCCACAGTGGGCCTGGTGACCGATTACGATTGCTGGCTCGACGACCCTACCCAACATGTGAGTGTTGAGCATGTTTTTCAACTCTACGGTGCAACGTTGGTCAAAGCACAGAATGTGCTTAACGCAGCAATGCAACGGTCGCTGCCGGAACCAGAACCCGAAATAAGGTCGGCGCTAAAAGGGGCTGTCCTGACGCGAGATACCGAATTGACGGAAGCGCAGCGGCGGTGGCTGGATACCCTCAAGCGTTAGCGTCAACCTGAACCGCTACTGCCTACCTGCACCGATGGTGCCGACTGCAAAACGGGCGCGGCATCGGCCAGAATATCAGCCCGTACACCCGACAGTGGCGGATAAATACGTTGGCGGTTGATGATTTGCTTGGTGCGTTTTGCATCGTTACGCACGGCAATCACCTCACGATTCCAACCCTGGGTGTAAACAGCGCCCCATGCACCCAAATCAACGACATTCACATACCGCTCAACCAATAACGGCAGCATAGGAGCATCAAACAGGTCCGCTACCACGTTATGGCCCGCATAACGTCCCATTGGGCGCCCATGCTGACACGACATCACGTTGTCATGCCCCGGGCAAATCTCGAACCGCGCGGTGTCACCGGCCGCAAATACATCAGGTGTTCCGGTGACACGCATGAAATGATCAACACTCACCCGGCCGGCAGCATCGAGCGAAGATGAGATACGCCCACCCAATGAAGGCGCCCGCATGCCGGCGCACCACACCACCGTAGCGGCCGGTATGAACTCACCACCTTCAAGCTCAACGCCATCCTTGGATACCACCCGCACCAACCGACCACACCGCACCTCAATTTTCAGGTCGCTCAATGCTTGTGCAATCACTGCCTGGGCCTCATTGCCCATTGACTGGGCAGCCTGTGTGTTCGCATCAACCAATACGACGCGCACAAACTGCGCGCGCGCTGCTCCGGCAAGCTGAAGCAAACGAGCCGGCAATTCGCATGCCAGCTCAATACCCGTTAGCCCCGCTCCGACCACCACGACCGTAAATTGGCCGTCGAACGACTCAAGCGCACTTAACCGGCGCAAGTGGCGTTTCATAAGCTCGGCGGCGGGATACGTATCGATATTATGTAGATAATCCGCCCCTGGGAGGTTCGGCAGCACAACATGGCTTCCCAATGTATAAACCAGCCTGTCGTAGCTAAGCGCCTGAGGCCCTTGTTCAGTGTGAAGCCGAACATCACGACTTCCGGTATCGATATCCACAACCTTGGCGCGCACATGCTCAACCCCAATCGGCTCCAACACTTTGCTTAACGGAACCAGCGATGGGGCAAGATCGTCTTCATAGTTACGCACGCGAATACTGTGGTAATCATTCTGATCAACAACGATCAACCTAACGTCGTTCGTTGTGCCCAGCTCATCAAGCTTGCGCGCTGCGCCGGCCGCTGCGGCCAACCCCGCGAAACCCGCCCCCGCTATCACCACATTCTTCATAAGAACTCCTCTCAAAGCCGGAACTTTTGAACAAGCTCAGGGTGCCTGCTTTTCGGCAACACGATGCTTTTGAATGCTTTCCAGTCCAAGTAAAGCCTCTTGAGCGCCAAGGTGCAAAGGAACGGATAGCCCTCGTCGGGCGTTCTGAATCGACACCTGAGCTCCCTGCGCGGAACCTTTTTCAAGTAAGTCGTTACTACTTTCATACAGTACTTCGGTAATTCGTTTGGCCTCGTCTCGCGTCAACTCATCGGTCGACAGCAACAGTGCCGCCATGCCAACGGTTGTGGTCGTTTCTCGCTGCCCAGGATACGTTCCCGACGTAATATTCAAGGGCATTAAAACCGGATTCGCCTTCACAATTTCCTGAATCGCATCACGCTCCAACGGCAACAGCTTCAATGCAGCTTCGGCCAACGCATCACGCAATACGTTGGCGGGAACACCAATAATATGAACGGTTGCGTCGATACCTCCGCGGTTCAACACAGGCAGCGACGCGGCAAAAGGCAATTCACTCACTTCATAATCAACACCCGCCTTTAAGCCGTGGGCATCCAGAACGGCGGTTAGGGTGGTTCGAATCGCCGAGCCGGGCGGCCCCAACGCCACCTTTTTCCCTTTCAAGTCTGATACTTGATTCAGACCTGCGTCGTCGCGCACCACGATATGAACCATCTCAGGGTACAAGCTGCCCAACGCGCGAATTTGCGCAAACTGCCCCTGCGACTCGAACGGCCCTTCGGCCTCGTAGGCAAGACGCGCAGTGTCGGCCTGGGCAATCGCCAAAACGGCATCGCCGGAACGCAACAGACGAATATTATCGACACTGCCACCGGTCGTCAGCGCCGCAATTCTTACACCATGCTCACGACCGATTTGCCCCAGCGCGCGAGCGAATGCCGCATACTCCCCCTGCTCCGGCCCACTGGCCAATGGGTAGCCTTGCTGCATGCGGGTTAACCGGCCATCGATTCGGGCAACCGAGCGCTGCAACTCCTGTTGCAACACACGCTGCGCCGCGGTAGAGCCTGTATTCACCACCGATTGCGTAATTTCGTTCAAGGTACCCAGCAGCTGTCGGGCAACGGGTTGAGAAACACCTGACTCATAATTTGGTACGGTTGCCGAAGTCAGCCCAGGCGGCGTTACAAATACCCAATTTCCACCGTCTTTGCGATAAATGGCGCTGCCGTGAGCTTCGATAACATCGCCGGCCTCGTTGCCACCCGACTTCACGCCGACGACACCTCTGGACCCTGCACCCAATAATGTCACTAAAGAGGCGACGCCGGGCTGATCCCATCCGCCAAGCTCAACTTCACGCTCAACCTGTAGCGCAATATCGTAATAAATGACCCGCCGCGTCTGCCCTGCCGGCTCGGTGCTATCTTGTGCCGACCCTTTACGCTGCAAGTCAACAATTTTGAACAGATCATCACCATAAGTTTGCGTGAGTTCTGTTTGCAAGTCCGAACGCAGCGCGGCATCGTCGGGCTGGCGGCTGCAGGCAGCCAGCAAAAATAACAATAGAACAAAGCTTAAGCGTTTAAGCATGGCCCCTGGCATCTAGAAGCCCCCCACAAACGGCAACGCGATCATTGAGGTGAGCACAATCACGTTGATAATATCGACCAAGAATGCACCTGTAACCGGTACGACGATAAACGACTCAGGAGCCGCACCGTGACGCCGGGTGAGTGCCTGCATATTGGCAATAGCCGTCGCCGTTGCACCCATCGAAAAGCCGCAGAAAGCGGCCGACATAACCGCCGCCTCGTAATCCTTTTTAAGTAACCGAAACACCACCCAGCTTGCATAAACCGCAGCAAATAAGGCTTGTGCCGCCAGAATAATCAGCAAGGGTCCGGCCAGGCGGCTAACGCTCGCCAAATCAAGTGTCATCATCGTGAGCCCCAGAAAAACGGCAAGCGAAAATGACCCAATAATTTCCGTCACACGATCGTGAAGCCGGACTCCGAGTTTTGGCCCGATATTCCGAATAACCACGCCAATAGCAAGACACCAAAGAAAATTCGGCAAACTCACAGGCGCATGCTCCACCCATTTTGCAATCATGGTTCCAAAAACAACGCACACCAATGCCGCGCCAAGCGAGGTAATGACCGCCACATAATCAACGGCGGCGCCTTCTTTTGAGGATTCTTCATTAACTTGAACCGCGCCCCCTGCCGACACCGGGCCGCCTTTCGCTTTCAAGGCATGCTTTCGTATGAGACGCTCAGCCACCGGCCCGCCAATCACACCGCCCAACACCAGGCCAAATGTTGCTGCCGTCATGGCCAGCACCATCACATCCTGAATATTGTTCACTTCGGCAAATCGCGTCGCATAGGCTGCACCGGTGCCATGCCCACCAACCAGCGTGATCGTGCCCCCTATTAATCCCATGAGGGGGTGCATATCAAGCAACCAGGCTATGCCCAGGCCTATGACGTTCTGCAAAATCAAGAATGGCACCAGCGCAAGCAAAAACGCGGCAAGACGCGGCCCCCCGGCAGCCAACAGTTTCAAGTTCGCGGTTAAGCCGATACAACTGAAAAACAGAAGCAGAAGTGTTGGCTTGATACTGGTGTCAAGCGCAAGCTGAAACCCGCTCCAGTCGGTGATGAAAAATGCGACAATGGCAAACAGCAAACCCCCGACAATGGGATCTGGAATACTGTAGCGTGACAGCACCCCAACTTTGTTCGTAAGCAGCCGCCCAACAACCAATACCAGGCAGCACGCCAACAAAGACTGTTCAATAGAAAGTGACAGCATCCATCCCTCTTAGCATTTTTTCGGCATTGCTGAAGTTTTGCCCTGAAATAATTGAACGGATATTATCATTGCCATGAGACCTTCACCTTATTCCGAGACTACGCCTACAACCAACTCATCCTTTTTGCGTGACGACATCAGGCAATTAGGTCGCACATTAGGGCATGTTATTCGTGAATATGAAGGCGAGTCGATTTTTCTGCTGGTCGAAACGCTGCGACGCACGGCAGTTCAACTGCGGCGCGATGACCCTGCCCACAACAATAATGCGCTGGCGGAAATCATCAGGAATATTTCGCTGAAAGAGTCGGCGTCGGTCGCCCGCGCTTTCGGCTACTTTCTACAATTGTCCAATATTGCCGAAGATCGCGATACGAATCGATATCGCCGAACACAGCAACTGAAACAGGCCGAAACGGCAAAAGGCAGCCTGACGGCGGTGTTTGCCAAACTTGCCCAACAAGGCATTTCGCACGAGCAAATTGAAAAATTTTTGCAACAAAGCTGCTTCACCCCCGTCCTGACGGCGCATCCCACGGAAGTACAGCGCAAAAGTACTCTTGACCTGCATCAGGAAATAGCGCAATGCCTGGCGCACCTTAATGCAAACGCCACGCCGGCCGAATACCACGGGCTCATTGCAAAATTAACGGGCCTGGTTGCCACGCTCTGGCAAACACGCATGCTTCGTTGGCAAAAACTCACCGTTGTCGATGAAATTGATAACGCATTAGGCTATTACAACCGCACATTTCTTTCCGTCATTCCCTCGCTTTACAAAGATATTCGCCAAACCCTGAACCCGTCCGATAACCCGTTTCACGTTAACAACCAGCCACTGCCGCCCTTTTTAACGATGGGAAGCTGGATTGGCGGCGATCGGGACGGCAACCCGAATGTGGACGCCTTCACACTGGAACAAGCACTCACAAAGCAGTGCACGGTTATTTTGCGGCACTATCTGAATGAGGTTCATGAACTGGGCAAAGCGCTTTCGCTCTCCGCTTCCCTGGGGCCTGCCAGCAAACCACTGCTCAACCTGGCCCATCAAAGCCGGGACACATCCGACCATCGCGCCGACGAACCATACCGCCGTGCACTCATTCACATCTATGCTCGCCTGGCTGCAACCGCCGAAACACTTGTCGGCCAACCCCTGGCACAACGCCCAACCTATTGCGCAGCACCCTATGAAGATGCCGAAACGTTCGGCAACGACCTGTCGGTATTGGCCAAATCACTTGAGCAACACCATGGCGCCGTTATTGCTCACCTGCGATTGGCCGAACTGATACAGGCGAGCCGGATTTTCGGGTTCCACCTGGCCAGTGTCGACTTGCGTCAAAGCTCCGATGTCCACGAACGCGTTCTTGATGAATTATTCAGTCGTGCAAAAGTGTCCTGGCGCGGCAACCCTGTGCATTACACCGAACTGTCGGAAGACGAAAAAACGGCGCTTTTGTTGCACGAACTCAACGAAGTTCGCCCATTGACCTCTCCCTGGTTAAGCTATTCCGACGAAACCACTAAAGAACTGGGCGTACTCCAGATGGCCGCGCAATGCCGGAAAAAATTCGGCAAGCCCGCAATCCAACAAGCCATTATTTCCCACACTGAAACGCTCAGTGACTTGCTGGAGGTTTTGGTTTTGCAGAAAGAAGCAGGGCTGGTGCCACCCGGGCAAGTCAAACCATCAAGAAGCGGCAAACAGCAACAACACATAGAAAACGGTTTGATGATTGTTCCGTTGTTTGAAACCATCCCCGACCTTGAGCGCGCACCGGAAATCATGTCGGGCTGGCTGTCATTGCCCCACATTGCCGCCCGTATCAAACACACGCATCGCGGCGTGCAGGAAGTCATGCTGGGATACTCCGACAGCAATAAAGACGGCGGCTACCTGACCTCTAACTGGACCTTGTACTTAACCGAGCGCAAACTGCTATCGCTGTTTAAAGAGCACGGCGTTCGTTTACGCCTGTTTCACGGGCGCGGTGGGTCGGTGGGTCGCGGCGGCGGCTCAACTTACGACGCTATCCTGGCTCAACCCCCGGGTACCGTGAACGGCCAAATTCGGCTTACCGAACAAGGAGAGGTTATTCAGGGCAAATACAAAGACGCACACGTGGGCCGCTGGCACATGGAGAACTTTGTTGCCGCGAGCCTCGAAGCCAGTTTACTGAATCAAGCCTTGAACCAAGACGACGAAGACCCACACATGGACCAACTGGGCTACGTGGTAGCCATGCTCTCCGAGCATGCGCAAACCACGTATCGCGAACTGGTCTATCGCACGCCTGGCTTCCAGGATTATTTCTTTGCTTCCACACCCGTAGGTGAAATTGCCGGCCTGAACATCGGTTCACGACCTGCATCGCGTAAGGCATCTCAACGTATTGAAGATCTGCGCGCTATACCCTGGAGTTTCGCCTGGGCGCAATGCCGCGTGATGCTGCCAGGTTGGTATGGCGTGGGAACCGCGCTTAACCATTATCTGGAAGAGGGCTGCAAACACAGCCCTCGCACCCAATCAGCACGCTTGAAGCAGCTTCAAAAAATGGCAAAGGAATGGCCGTTCTTCCGGGCCCTGATGTCGAACATGGAACAAGTGTTGGCCAAAGTCGACATGGGTATCGCTCACGAATACGCCGGGCTGGTGAATGACCCTGAATTGCGCACACGCATTTATAGCCGGATTAAAAAGGAATTTGAGTTGACATGCACTTTATTCACCCAGGTATGTCAACGACAACTATTGGCGGAAGACCCCATTTTGCGGGATGCGCTGGCCGAACGCTTTGCTTACATCGATCCACTGAACCACCTTCAGGTCGCCCTATTGAAGCGGCACCGTGCCACGCGCCAGCGCGGCAACAAAAACAGTGTAGAGAGCAGCGCGCAACGGTCATTACACATGACCATCAATGGCGTTGCAGCAGGTTTACGAAACACAGGGTAAAGATAAGCGCCGACATCACCGACGGCGCTTATCCTGTTTTCACGGGCGCAAAAACTTAACGCACAGCCAAACCAGCACCGACATAAACAGAGCGGCGACAAGATTCGCCGTGGTGCTGATATCAATTGTGGCGCTACCCAACGTCGTGCCCAAGGCAATCCCCACGTAAATGGCTGAAGAATTCAGTGATACAACCATTGGCCCGTGACTCGGTGCAACATCGATCAAGCGGGCTTGTTGCGGGGGCGCCTGACACCAACTGGTCCCCCCCCAAAGCACCATAAGAAAGCCCACCATGAAGTAGAGCGCCACGCCGGTTGAATTTCCAATGAGCAACATCAAGGCGAACCCCAGTGCCATGAAAGCAAACGCCCAAAGCAAAACGGTACGCGGATCCCAGCGATCAACGGCCGCGCCACATACAATATTTCCAACCACCGCGCCAATGCCGTACAAAAGCAACATAATCGACATGTGCGATGCACTGATGCCCAAATCGTCCAAAACAACCAGCACAAACGCATAGGGGACATAACACGCGGCCACGCCCAAAACCGTTACCGGCAAAATAAGCATTATTTTGCGATCTTTCAATAATGCGAGGCGTCTTTTTAACGGTACGGCGGCCCCACCCGGCATCGGCGGCAAACGAAAGAAGATACCAATGGCCGCCAGTACACCAACCGCCGCCACCATAGATAAAGCACCCCGCCAGGAAAGCGCATTGCTGGCCAAATTCCCCAACGGCACGCCAATCGCCGTTGCGATGGTCATACCCCCCACCACGACCGACAAAGCGCGCCCTCGTGACTCAAGCGGCGCCAAAGAGGCAGCCATAGCGGCAGCGTTGGGCGTGAAGGATGCAGCCGCTGCGGCCGCAAAAATGCGGCTGACCAGCAACATTTCAAAACTCGGCGCCAAAGCCGCTGCAATATCAGTTAAAACAAGCGCAACAATGGCGCTAATAAGTAATTTCCGTCGCTCAAATCGCACAGTTAATGTTGCCAATATCGGAGACAGAACCGCATAACTTGCAGCAAAAACCGTTACGGCATATCCTGCATGGGCGACGCTGACACCCAGCTCCGCGGCCATCTCGGGCAAAAACGCAGAAAGAATAAATGCGTCGGTACCCACAGCAAAGGTACCCAAGGCCAAAATGGCAACAGAACGCGCAACGTCGCTTTGTAATCCAGGCAATTTCATCAGTAAACCGTGTCTCTTGTGCTTATTCTGATCAGGCGACACTATACAAGAAGAAATAACGAGACAATGAAAAATACCAATAAGCGGCGCATACCCACGACATTTGCAGCGCTACTCACCCTCATCTCCCTATCAGCAGGCGCGGAGAACTTCGACACGCCGGAATATCGGCAACAGTACGGCCTGGCCATGATCAACGCCGCACAGGCCTACCAACAAGGGTTCACCGGCCAAGGGGTTCGCGTGGGCGTCATGGACTCAGGCATATTCAGCCTACATCCGGAATTCCAGGGGCGTATCGGCGGTGGCTGGGACATCTACAACAACAGGGCGATTACGCAAGACTGGGGCATTGATCTGGAAGGGCACGGTACCCATGTGTCCGGCATTATTGCCGCCAACCGCAACGGTATCGGCATGCACGGCGTTGCATTTAATTCGCAAATCGTCATGATCCGCAGTGATGACGACGGAGAAGAAGAAACGGAAGAAAGCTACGAGCAAGAAGATATTGCTTTTGCGCGCGGATGGAATCGGGCGGCCACATTTAACTTACCCATACTGAACGCCAGCCTTGGTTACAACGGCTGCGACCCGGGTGACAGCGGCTCACTGGCGGAACCATGCAATATCCTGGACTACGGTAACGCCGAGAATATCGAAGAACGGTATCCCCGATCCCTTGAGGGTCTGCGCGCATTAACCCGCGGCGACACCCTGATGGTGATCTCCACCGGCAACGAACAACAACCCAGCCCGGATATGCTGGCAGGCCTGCCCCATTACTTCGACGAATTTGAAGACAATTGGGTTGCTGTTGCAGCACTTGGGGAAGATGGCCAACTGGCGGGCTATTCGAACCTGTGCGGCGTCGCTGCACAGTGGTGTATTTCCGCCCCCGGCGGCGATTGGGACGAAACACGCGGCATCTATTCAACCAAAACCGGCGGTGGCTACGTGCGCATGTCGGGCACGTCGATGGCGGCACCTCATGTTGCGGGTGCCGCTGCTTTGGTAAAGGAGGCATTCCCATTCTTCAAGGCCTACCATTTGCAACAAACGCTTTTGACTACGGCAACTGATATTGGCGTCACGGGGGTCGACAGCACCTACGGTTGGGGCGCGCTGAATGTCGGCAAAGCCGTAAAAGGCCCAGGCGCCTTTACCGATGATTTCGCCGTCGACACGCTGGGATACAACGCGACTTTCTCAAACGATATTGGCGGCAACGGCAAACTCATCAAGCTTGGTCAGGGCTCGATAACCCTTACCGGAACCAACAGCTACCAGGGCGGCACGGATATTGTTGGCGGCAAGGTCATCATGAACGGTGTCCAAACCTCAACCACCACCGTTCGATCAGGCGGCACACTGGGCGGCACCGGCACGATTCAAGACGTCCAAAACTATGGGGTGGTGGCGCCGGGTAACTCTATTGGCACGTTGAATGTATTTGGTGACTACACAGCCTACCCAGGCTCACGCCTGGAAATCGAAGTGAATGAAAACAACGCCACCGATGTTCTGCAAGTTACAGGCAACGTTCAACTGGATGGCACGCTGGCACTTGCAGGCGGACCCTTCCGGCAAGGCGTCGACTACAACTTCCTGGCCGTTAACGGCGGAACGGTCAGTGGAACCTTCGCAGATATTGATACCGACCTCGTGTTTCTTTCACCCAGCTTACGCATTAACAACAGCGGCGCCATTTTGGATGTCCAACGCAATGGCGTTGCGTTTTCACGCTACCTGACAACGTCCAACCAGATTTCGGTCGCCAATGCGTTAGACACACTCTCAAGCAGTCCGCCGGCTGCCATGAGCGCGATTTTTGACGATTTGCTGAATTCAACACAAACCTCGATCGGGGGCATTGCTGACTCACTTTCCGGAGAGGGCCATGCCAGTGTGCAAAGCGCCCTATTGCAAGCCGCTTATCAAAGAACCAACCGGTTATCTGAGCGGATAGGCGGGGCGCTGGATCTTGCCGCCTCGTCTTCCACCTACCCGCTATGGGTCACTTTCGACAACCAATGGCAATCGATGAACGGGCGCAACGGCGCCGCTGACACCCGCTACCGTAATCATGGGTTTACCTTGGGCGGCGATTTTTCAATTGGATCGGACTGGCGCGCAGGCCTTGCACTGGGTTACAGCGATGGTCGAGTGGAAACCGACGCGCGCCAAACAAGTACCGACGCCGACAATTACGCCGTATCCCTATATTCCGGCAAAAGCTGGCGCAACGGGAACAGCAGGCTGAATCTGCTATTGGGGGCGAGCCTTTCGCGTCACAATCTTGATGCACAGCGCACGGTTAGCACAGGCGGAGCGCAAACGCTTACGACCAATTACCACGGTTATGGCCGGCAAATGTTTGCTGAACTCGGTTACGCGTTTCAGGTTAGCCCGGCGGGCATGCTTGAGCCCTACGCATCCGTGGCATGGTCATCGTTAAAAACGCGCGGCTTTACCGAATCGGGCGGCGCTGCGGCACTGACGGCCGAAAGCCGCACCGATAACGTGGGAACCCTGACGCTTGGCCTTCGTGGTTTGACTCATGTATCCATTGCCAAAAAAGAAGCGCGCTTGCGCGCTGGAATCGGATGGCGCTATGCCGCCGGCGACCTGACACCGACACGCCGTATGCAGTTCGTTGCAGCACCCACGGCAACATACACCGTTGAAGGCACCGCGCTGGCACGCAATGCCCTGGTCATGGAGTTAGGGGCCGAGGTCGATCTGGGGCGTTACAGCACCCTGGGTTTGGCGTATAACGGCCAATTCGGCGACGGCACGTCTGACAACGCAGGCTCCGTCAACTTGCGCATCAGGTTCTAGGTCGGAGACCGGCAGTTCAATCACTCGTAATTGAACTGCCGAACCAGCGTCAGAAACGCATGCAAAATCGGCGAAGTGTCATCACGCCGATACATGCAGCTTAGCTCGATGTCTTTCAGCGTGTTTGAACGCAACGGCCTGTACACCACGTTAGGCAAATTCAGGGTTTGAGCCGACTGCGTTGTAATACATACCCCAAAACCGCTTGCCACCATAGCAATACACGTCACGATGTCATCGGTTGCCTGCTCTACCTTGAATTTCAAACCCTCAGCTCGAAACGCGGCAGCAATCTCTTCGCCCAACCCGTGCATCGGTGCATTCGGATAGACCACCAAGGGCTCGTTATCGAGATCGGCCAATGTAATATAGGCCCGATCGCATAAAGGGTGCCCCTTGTACAAGCCCACCAAAAAGGGTTCGCGCAAGACAATCTCTACCGCAAGGTCGTCTTCGTCGGGCACCAGGCGATTAAACCCGATGGTAATGCGTCGGTCACGCAACGCCTCCAACTGTTGGGCTTTCGTCATGTTGTACAGCGCCACTTTAACCTTGGGCCGACGTTGGCGAAACTCGCTTAGAATCCGCGGAATCGCGTTCAACACGCCTGAGCTAAAAAACGCGACATCAAGACGCCCGATATAACCCTGTTCCGCCAATTGCGCCCGCTCTTCGGCACGACGGCTCAACGCCAATACATTCGGCACCTCTTCAAGCAACGCCCGACCGGCTTCGGTGAGTTCGGCGCCTTTGGGCGTGCGCGTAAAAAGCGTGACGCCAAGGTCGTCTTCCAAGGCCTTGATATGCCGGGTAAGAGGCGGCTGCGTAATATGTAGTTTGGCTGCCGCCCGCCCGAAGTTTTGCTCCTGCGCCAACATTAAAAAGTAGCGCATCTGCTTTAGGTCCATACCGCCACCCTCATGGTATTCACAACAGCTCCATCATACCGAAACGGTATCGAATTTTGATAATTTAGTATTGGACGATATGACGCATTCAATGCGAATATTAGAAGTTGGCCTACTTGACATTTATACGCTGTTCCCCGCGCGCCATGATTATTAAAGACCAAAACGACGTTACCCAAGCCGTATTAGCGGAAATTTCCCGTGCGCCCAACCCGCGTTTCAGGGAAATCATGTCGTCCGCGGTTCAACACTTGCATGATTTTGCCCGCGACGCACAACTGACCGAAGCTGAGTTTCACCAAATGTGCCAGTACATTGCGCGCTTGGGGCAGCTTACGACGCCGTCGCACAACGAAGTGGTGCTGGCATGTGGCTCGCTAGGCTTGTCGTCGCTGGTTTGTCTGTTGAACAACGGCAGTAACGGGCAAACCGAAACAACCGCCAATTTAATGGGCCCGTTCTGGCGACTCAACTCGCCGGCCACGGAAAACGGCGGCTCCATTGTGCGCTCGCCTACGCCGGGCGACCCCATTTTCGTGGAGGCCTGGGTGAAAGACAAGAGCGGAAAGCCGGTTCGCGGTGCCAAAGTCGACGTCTGGCACACCTCTGCCGATGGTTTCTACGAAAACCAGGACCCCGAACAAGCGGAAATGAATCTGCGCGGCCAATTTACAACCGACGAAAATGGTTATATTGCTTTTCGCAGTGTGAAACCAGCCGGCTACCCCGTTCCTGTCTCGGGGCCGGTGGGTGAACTGCTTAAAGCGCAAGGGCGCCACAACATGCGCCCCGCACATATTCACTTTATGGTGTTTAAAGAAGGCTATAAAACCCAGTTTTCGCAAGTTTACTCAAGCGATGACCCCAATATCGAGACCGACGCCCAGTTCGGCGTAACCCAGGCACTTCTTGGAGAATACGTCAAACACAATGGGAACGCCCCCAGCGCCGATATCACCGGCACGTGGTATTCACTGCAATGCGAATTTGTCATTGAGCCGGGTGAGGCAAAATTACCCAAACCGCCTATTACGGAAAAAACCAATGCGCCTCGACCCGACCGGGTCGTACTTGACCGCGTACCCGATTAAACTATTTTTTATCTATTTACGTTTATCTGAAAGGACTCTTGGATGACGCCTGATCAAATTAAAACCGCCGCTGCCGCATTGCGCCAGGCTGCCGAAACCGGCCAAGCCATTGGCGCCTTGCGCAACGACTACCCGGAACTCACCATTGAATCGGCTTACGCCATTCAGCAAATCAATACCGAACACCGGCTTAAACAAGGGCGGCGCCGCATTGGCTGCAAAATCGGCCTCACCTCACCCGCCGTTCAAAAGCAACTGGGGGTCGACCAACCCGACTTCGGCATGCTGTTCGACGATATGGGTTACGGCGACGGCGAACCGATTCCTTTTTCAGCATTGATGCAGCCCAAAGTCGAAGCAGAAATTGCTTTCGTGCTGAAGAAAGATCTCGACATGCCCAACCCGACACAAGTTGATGTCATGCAAGCCATCGATTACGCCTTGCCCGCCATTGAAATTGTAGGCAGCCGCATTGCCAATTGGGACATTCGCATTACCGACACTATTGCCGACAATGCTTCTTCGTCAACTTACGTACTGGGCACCACTCCACGCCAACTGAGCGAATTCGACGTGCGTCTGTGCGGCATGGCCATGATGAAAAACGGCGAACCGGTATCAGTCGGCGCCGGCGCCGCCTGCCTGGGCAATCCAATTAATGCGGTTGTATGGCTCGCCCGAACGCTTTCCCGGCTGGGCACGCCGCTGCAGGCAGGCGAACTTGTTTTATCCGGCGCGCTAGGCCCCATGGCCCCAGTCAATCCGGGCGAAATTTTTGAAGCCAGAATTAATGGCCTGGGTAATGTCCGGGCAGTTTTTGAGCCAGACACTACGAAGGAAGACAAATGAAGTCCATAGCTGAATACGCAGAACTTCTAGACGAAGCCGCGCGACTGGGCAACGAAGTGCCCCAGTTCGACACCGAAAACAAGCTCTCGCTGGAAGACGCCTACGCCATCCAGAAAGCCTCGATCGACCGTCGCCTTAGCCGAGGCCAGCGTCGTGTGGGTGTAAAAATGGGCTTCACCAGCCGCGCGAAAATGATCCAAATGGGCCTTTCCGATGTTATTTGGGGCCGTTTAACCGACGCCATGCAAGTAGAGGAAGGCGGCAGCATTGAATTGAAGGGCTATGTACACCCACGCGCGGAGCCTGAACTGGCCTTTTTGCTTAAGCGCCCCCTGGCAGGCGACGTCACCGGGCCGGAAGCCATGGCGGCAGTCGAGGCGATTGCACCGGCCATTGAAATTATTGACTCGCGCTACAAAGATTTCAAATTCACGTTACCCGAAGTGATTGCCGACAACGCCTCCTCCAGCAGTTTTGTCATCGGTGCCTGGCACGACCCCAGAACTGATTTCAGCAACCTGGGTCTAACCTTAAGTATGAATGGCAAAACCGTTCAAGTAGGTTCAACCGCCGCGCTGCTGGGCAACCCGTTAAGGTCGCTGGTCGCCGCTGCGCGGGTTTCGGCGCAAGCGGGAGAACCGCTGCAAGCCGGCTGGATCGTTATGGCGGGCGGCGCAACACCGGCAGAATGGATCAAGCCGGGGCAATACGTTTCGGTTCAAATGGAAGGATTAGGTGAGTGCGGGTTCCACGCCAAAGACTAATGCACCCCACCCTTGCCGGAGCGACACAACGCCGCACCGGCCCTTGACTCGTTTTTATGACTCCTGCAGGAGCACACAATGACACAGAAAGTAAAAGCCGCCATTATTGGTTCAGGCAATATCGGCACCGACCTCATGATCAAAGTCATGCGCAACAGCAAAACCCTTGAAATGGGTGCCATGGTAGGGATCGACCCCAAATCCGACGGCCTGGCCCGCGCTGAGCGCATGGGTGTAGCCACGACCGCAGAAGGCATCGACGGCCTGGTGAAAATGGATGTTTTCAAGGAAATCGATGTGGTGTTCGACGCCACATCGGCTGGCGCCCACGCACATCATAACGAGGTACTGCAAAAACACGGTGTGCAGGTTATCGACCTAACCCCGGCCGCCATTGGCCCGTTCGTTATTCCTGCGTTGAACCTGGAAGCGGAGAACGCCACCAACATGAACATGGTCACGTGCGGTGGCCAGGCCACCATTCCCATTGTGGGAGCCGTGTCGCAAGTGGCCAAAGTGCACTATGCGGAAATCGTCGCCTCGATTTCCAGCAAATCGGCCGGGCCGGGTACCCGTGCCAACATCGATGAGTTTACCGAAACCACGCGCGACGCCATCGAAAAACTGGGCGGTGCCGAACGGGGCAAGGCCATTATTATTCTGAACCCGGCCGAACCGCCGCTGATTATGCGCGACACCGTGTTCGTCCTGTCGGAGCCCGCCGACCAGAAAAAAGTGGAAGAAAGCATCGAAAGAATGGTAGCCAAGGTGCAGTCGTACGTACCGGGCTATCGCCTGAAGCAGAAAGTGCAGTTCGACGTCATCGATGAATCGGCCCCCATGAACGTACCGGGCATCGGCCCACGCCACGGTCTGAAAATTGCCGTCTACCTGGAAGTGGAAGGGGCGGCACATTATCTGCCCGCCTATGCCGGCAACCTCGATATCATGACTTCCGCCGCGCTGGCTTGCGGCGACATGATGGCGCGCCGTCGCCTTGAGGCAGGCATGTCAAGAACACAAAAGGAAGTGGTGTAATGGATACGCAAAAGAAACTCTATATCTCCGACGTAACCCTGCGTGACGGCAGCCATGCGATTCGGCATCAATACAGTGTCGATAACGTTCGCGCCATTGCCAAGGCACTTGATGAAGCCGGGGTGTACAGCATTGAAGTGGCGCACGGCGACGGCCTGGAAGGCTCCAGCTTCAACTACGGCTTTGGGGCACACAGCGATGTGGAATGGATTACGGCGGCCGCCGAATCGGTTACCAACACCAAAATTGCCACCCTGCTGCTGCCGGGTATCGGCACCATGCACGACCTGCGCCGCGCCTACGATGCAGGCGCACGCGTAGTCCGTGTTGCCACACATTGCACGGAAGCCGATGTGTCCCGTCAACATATCGACTATGCCAATGAACTGGGTATGGACGCAGTGGGCTTCCTGATGATGAGCCACATGATTCAACCGGCCCGGTTGGCCGAGCAAGCCAAGCTTATGGAAAGCTACGGCGCCAGTTGCATTTATGTGGTCGACTCAGGCGGTGCGCTCACCATGAACGACGTGCGCGACCGTTTCCGTGCGCTGAAAGACGTTCTAAAGCCCGAAACCGAAACCGGTATTCACGCCCACCACAACCTTAGCCTGGGTGTGGCGAATTCCATCGTAGCGGTGGAAGAAGGTTGTGATCGCATCGACGCCAGCCTGGCGGGTATGGGTGCCGGTGCGGGCAATGCGCCGTTGGAGGTCTTCATTGCCGCAGCCGAACGGCTGGGCTGGAATCACGGTTGCGACCTTTACAAGCTTATGGACGCGGCCGACGACCTGGTGCGGCCGCTGCAAGACCGCCCGGTTCGGGTCGACCGCGAAACGCTTGCGCTCGGGTACGCCGGGGTTTATTCCAGCTTCCTGCGCCATGCGGAAGCAGCTGCCGCCAAATACAACCTGAAAACGGTGGATATCCTGGTTGAACTGGGCCGACGCAAAATGGTGGGCGGCCAGGAAGACATGATTGTCGACGTAGCACTTGACCTACTTGCAAGCCAGGAACAAATGAGCAACAATCAATAACCGTAACATTCAGCACACTTAATCTGACAGGGTTCTGAACAGTTATTGCCTGCTTGGAACCCTTTTTGCTTTAGGTGGGCATGCCTTAACGGTATTAGACTCATAACCAAAATTCTCAGGAGACGACTAATGAGAAAATTCGCCAAAATTGCGCTTGCAGCGGCGTGCTTTGCTTCTGCTGCCGTTGCTCACGCGGCCGAACCGTTCAAAATCGGGTTCATTATCCCCATGACGGGGCCTTTTGCCTCCACCGGTAAACAAGCTGTTGCCGGCGCCAAGCTTTACATGCAACAACATGGTGACGAAGTGGCAGGGCGCAAAATCGAACTCATCATTAAAGACGACGGCGGCGTTCAACCTGAAACAACGAAGCGTATCGCTCAAGAACTGGTTGTTCAGGACAAGGTAAATGTGCTGGCCGGCTTTGGCCTCACACCGCTGGCATTTGCCGCTGCACCCATTGCCACCCAGGCTAAAGTTCCCATGGTGGTCACGGCAGCCGGCACCTCATCAATTGTTCAGAAGTCGCCCTACATCGTGCGTACCTCCATGACACTGCCGCAAACAACTGCGCCTATCGCAGCCTGGGCACGTGACAACAAAGACGTCAAAATCGATACCGCTGTTACGCTGGTAGCCGACTACGGCCCAGGTCACGACGCTGAAAAAGTCTTCGTGAAAACCTTTACGGAAAAAGGCGGGAAAGTGCTGGAAAGCATCCGCAGCCCCATGGCAAACCCCGACTTTTCGGCGTTCCTTCAGCGCGTTCGCGACTTGAAACCCGATGCACTTTTCGTGTTCGTTCCCTCGGGCCAAGGTACCGCTGTATTGAAGCAGTTCAAGGAACGTAATCTTGCTGCAGAAGGTATCAATCTGATCGGTACCGGCGACATGGTGGAAGACGACTTGATGCCTTCCATGGGCGACGAAGTGCTGGGTATTATCACTTCCCACCATTACTCTGCCGCTCACGATTCCGAAACAAACAAGGAATTTGTAAAAGCGTTCGCCGAGGCCAACGACGGGATGCGCGCCAGCTTCATGGGTGTAGGGGCCTACGACGGCATGCACCTCATTTACGAAGCGTTGAAGAAAGCCGGTCCAGATGCAACGGGCGACGAACTTCTGGCCGCTATGAAAGGAATGGAATGGGAAAGCCCTCGTGGCCCGATCCGTATCGATCCTGAAACACGCGACATCGTTCAGAACATCTACATTCGTGAAGCCAAGAAACTGGATAACGGAGAACGTTATAACGTTGAATTCGACGTCGTGGAAATGTTCAAAGACCCAGGCGTTTAAGCAATATATCAACAGTTGGATAAAAAAAACCAACGCACTCAAATTGTTGTAAAACGCTCTCTAAGCCCCTTCTGAACTGAAGGGGCTTTTCTTTTAGGCCTTCATAAAATTATAAATTTTATATTTTCAATACTGTGAGCGCGCAGCTCACGCAAATTCATTAAAATCAGCATCACCATTACAGCTTCAGCATGCGTTTTCACCCAATTCACCGGACTTCACTCTATGCAACTGGGCAATCTCTCAGACAGCCAACCAGAAACATGGGGCACCAGCCTGCCCGAGTTCTTCGAAATCATGCCGAACTCTTTATGGCTTGAAGACTATAGCCAGCTCTACGAGCTGTTTGAAAATTGGCGTTCGCAAGGTATCACCGATTTACGCGACTATTTGGCAGAAGATGCAACGCGTGTTGCCCAATGTTCTGCGTGCATCAAGGTATTACATGTCAATCGCAAAACGCTCGATATGTTTAATGCCGCCTCGTTCGACGAGCTTTCCTCTCGGCTGAGTGAGGTATTGCGTGATGACATGCTGGAGGCACACATTGAAGAGCTGGAGCAGCTCTGGGCGGGCAGCGATCGCTTCGAGAGCAAAAGTGTCAATTACACATTAAACGGCGAAAGGCTCGATGTTCTGATCCGTGCCGTTATTTTGCCGGATCATAAAAAGCGCTGGGATCGTGTGCTGGTGTCACTCGACAACATTACAGAGCTTGAAAATGCCCACCGACGTGTGTTGGCAAGCGAACAATATGCACGGGGCATTTTCGAATATGCCCCCGTTTCACTGTGGGTTGAGGATTTTCATCGCATCAAGATCTTGCTGGAAGAGGTGCGTGAACGCGGAATTACCGACTTTAGAACGTTTACCGACGTTCACCCCGACTTCGTCGAGCAATGCATGTCGGAAATCAAAGTGCTGGATGTCAATCAATACACCATTGACATGTTTAAAGCCAAAAACAAACAAGACCTGCTCACCCGGCTGCCCGAAGTGTTCCGCGACGACATGCGGGACCATTTTCGCGAACAACTTATCGACCTGTGGGACGGTAAGCTGTTCATGCAGCGGGAGGTGCTGAATTACGGGCTGGACGGCAACCCGCTTAATATCCATCTGCAGTTTTCAGTGTTCAACGGCCATGAAAAGCATTGGGATTTGGTGCTTCTGGCCCTGACTGACATTACCGCACGCAAGAAAGCCGAAGCCTATCTGGAGTATCTGGGCAAACACGATGTGCTGACAAAACTAAAGAACCGTTCATTCTATGTTGATGAAATCAGCCGCCTGGATCGCAAAGGCCCGTTCCCTGTCACGGTTATCATTATCGATATTAATAACCTGAAAACCATTAACGACACCCTGGGCCACGCAGCCGGCGACGACCTGCTTCGGCGCGCAGGCGAAATTCTGGGCCAATTGAACAGCAAAGGGGTCACCACCATGCGCATAGGGGGCGACGAGTTCGCGGTTTTCATGCCCGGCGCAACCGATGAAGCCCGTACAAACCTGCTGGCCAACCTGAAAAAACTCACCGACCTGAACAACCAGTTCTACAACGGCCCGTTCCTTCAGCTAGCCGCAGGCTGGTCGATTTGCGAAGAAGGCGAACGCCTGGAAGATGCGCTTCGAGAAGCGGATCATTTAATGTACGAAGAAAAACGGAAGTTCTATGCTATGCAATCTTCCGATGACGATGCATCCAGGCAGAGTACGCTGATAAACAGCCCAGAACGGCAGTCGTGATAAAACAAAACGTATAAATAGCGGTGCTCAGACCTACATGATCGGCCAATATTCCCACACCAATAATGGGCACCGTCGCACCGGTATAAGCCGACAGGAAAAAAGTGGACATATTGGCCGCCCGACGGTGCTCATCGGCATGCAGACCGGCGATCATTGAAGCATAGAGAAAGCCGAACCCCTGACCGATGCCGAAACAAATCATGGCGACAATAAGAACCACGACGCTATGGGTGTACATCCCGACAGCAAGAAACACGACACTTAGACCAAACGCACTCATGCCGAACGTCAAACCTTTAAAAGGAGGTAGTTGTGTTTGCGTGATTTGAACCAACGTAGACGCAATGGCCATGAAAATAAACGCCACGCCCACCACAATCGGCCCCTGCCACGGCAAATTCAGCTCAGGCAAGACCGAAGGCACAAGCGATGCAAACAGGCAGCCGACACCAAAAGTAAAGAACCCACCGGCACAGCCCAAGAGGAATGGCGGCCGATTACCTACAACCGGCAGCGCCATTTTGGGCACAATGGACAAAGGTGCCCGAGCACCGGCCGGCCCCTGCAACTGATGTCGAGAAGCAATAATTAACAGTAAAGTCAGTACGGCGAAGACCAAAATAAATACATAGGGCAATACCAGTGGGTAGACATTCCATTGGGCAATGACCCCGCCAATCACCGGCCCCGCTCCAAAGCTAACCGTAATGGCACTGGAAGTAACGACAGCCGCTTTGCGGCGGTCTTGCTGCGGATGCGCTTCACCCATCGCCAGGGCAGCCGCTGTAGCAAGGATTCCATTGCCAAAGCCAATAATGGCGCGGGCTAGAATTAAGGTTCCCACCCCTTGCGCCACCATGGACAGCCCCAGCCCCAACATCAGCATTAATACCGACGCCACAATGACTTTAAAGCGCCCGAAAGTATCCGACACCCGTCCAAAACAAAGCAGGGTGGCGAAAACGGCCACCATATAGGACGTAAAAATGTAACTTAAGGAGCTGGGCGGAATTTGCCAGGCTCGTTCGTATATAGGGTACAGCGGTGTCGGCAAAGAACTGGTTGCAAAACATAAGCAAACCAGTACGGTAACCCCAACAAAGCCCCCCCAGCGTTTTAACAACTCCATCCCAACAGTCATATAACATTCCGCAACAATCGTTGCACCGATTATAGTAAGTCCACTTACTTTTCCCTAGCGCCAAAAAGGCTCATAATGGAAAATTAAGACGCACTCGTGTTTATTCCGAATTTTGTAACAAACCTGGAGTCAAGCTATGTCAACTATTTCGATGCTTATTAACGGGCAACAAAAGCAAGCCAGCAATGGTAAAACTTTCCAGCGAAAGAACCCGCTTGACGGCAAAGTCGCAACCACCGCCCCGGCCGCAACCGTCGAAGACGCCATCGAAGCTGTTGAAGCCGCCTCCCGGGCTTTCCCCGAATGGGCCGCGAAAGGCCCGACAGAGCGCCGTGGCCTGCTGTTGAAAGCAGCTGATGCCCTTGACGCAAAAACCGACGACTTTATCAAAGCCATGGCCGGCGAAACCGGTTCGGCCGCCATGTGGGCCGGCTTCAATGCGCACCTGGCAGCCAATATGCTTCGCGAAGCCGCATCGCTTACCACACAAATAAACGGCGACCTCATCCCATCCGATGTTCCCGGCAGCCTGGCTATGGGTGTTCGGCAGCCTGCAGGCGTGGTGCTGGGCATGGCGCCCTGGAATGCACCCATCATCCTGGGCACCCGAGCCGTTGCCGTGCCCCTGGCCTGCGGCAATACCGTTGTAATGAAGGGGTCGGAAGTGTGTCCGGCCACCCACAGCCTGATTATCGAATCACTTCAGGAAGCCGGCTTACCTAACGGGGTAGTGAATTTCATTACCAACGACCCAGCCGATGCCGGTCCCATTGTTGAGGCCATGATCGCCCACCCCGCCGTTCGGCGCGTCAATTTTACCGGCTCCACACGGGTTGGCAGAATCATCGCCTCGGTTTGCGCGAAATACCTGAAACCCTCTATTTTGGAATTGGGCGGCAAAGCGCCGCTGGTCGTTCTCGACGATGCAAATATCGAAGAAGCCGTTAACGGAACCGCTTTTGGCGCATTCGCAAATTCCGGCCAAATCTGCATGTCAACGGAACGCATTATTGTCGACAATAAAATCGCCGACGCGTTTATTCCCGCGCTCACCGAAAAGGCGCGCAACTTGCCGCTGGGTGATCCGCGCGAAGGCCCGGTTGTCCTGGGTTCGGTGGTCGACATGTCGACGGTTGAACGTTGCAATGCGCTCATCGACGACGCGCTGGAAAAAGGCGCCAAGCTACTTTGCGGCGGCAAGGCTGAAAACACCTTAATGCCCGCCACCCTCATCGACCACGTCACGCCGAAAATGAAAATCTACAGCGAGGAAACCTTTGCGCCGGTAAAGGCCATTGTCCGTGTTAACGGGGTTGAAGAAGCAATTCAAGTCGCGAATGACAACGACTACGGCCTGTCTGCCGCGGTATTCGGAAAAGATATCGGGCGGGCGTGGCAAGTTGCTTCGCGTATTGAATCAGGCATTTGCCATATTAATGGGCCCACAGTTCACGATGAGGCACAAATGCCGTTTGGCGGCGTAAAAGACAGTGGTTTCGGCCGCTTCGGTGGGCGTGCCGGCATTGAGGCCTTCACAGAATTGCGCTGGATGTCGATTCAAACTACCCCCCGTCATTATCCGTTCTAACAAGCAGCGCCTTAAATTGTTACAAAAAACCCGTCGCCCCATTAGGAACGGCGGGTTTTTTGAATTCAACACTTTTAAAAATTATTGTTTAACAGCGTACAAGAACAACTCAACACGACGGTTCAGCGCACGGCCCTGTTCGGTGCTGTTATCACCAATGGGGTTAGCGGAAGCACGCCCTTCAGCAGTTAAGCGCCCCATGGAAATACCCTGTCGGGCAATATAGTTTGTAACGGCTTCAGCACGGCTTAACGACAAGCGCTGATTCAGTTCAGCCGGGCCGGTGCTGTCGGTGTAGCCAATAGCCTTTGCACGCAACTCGGGATGCTGGGCAAGTGCCCGCGACACACTGTCAAGCACGGGTAGTAAACCGGCTTTTAGATCAGACTTTCCTGTATCGAACGACACATTGCTTGGAATGTGAACTTTAAGGGTTCCGTCGGGCATTTCAACAACAGCCACCCCTAAATCACGGGCGCCGGATTGCTCAACGTCATTCTTGATGCCTGACCAGTTGTAGCCCATAATGCTGCCGGCAACCGCACCGATCCCCGCGCCAATTAATGCGGCCTCGCTGCTATCACCTATCAATGCGCCAAGCCCGGCACCTACGGCTGCACCCGCGCCGGCACCGGCTGCTGTGCGACCGCCCTGGCTCATACCACCCATTGTTCGATCCACCGTGGCACAACCTCCCATCATTGCCAAGGCAACCACGCTAATCGCAACGCGCTTATTGACTAAAGTGTTCATATTCTTCTCCTTCTTGGGTTACGGGTTCCAGAACCATAATGAACCCTAAGTGCGCTATCTATCCTATCAGTTGCGTAGCAGCTCAAATGTTACGAATTTATTCAGCCTTGACGCCATTGTCTTTCAAGCGACTGGCTATACCGGGAAATGGAAAAACATAGAACAAAATAAATAGCCCCAATGAACAAGTAAGCTTCGGTGCTAAACCCTTGCCATTGGGCATCGGCCAACGCAGCCTTGGTCGCTTGCATGAGATCGAATACACCAATAACAACCACCAAAGACGTGTCTTTCAGCACAGAGATAAAAATACCAACCAGCGGCCCGACAATAGCCCTGAGCGCCTGAGGCAGCACAATAAAAAGCGTCTTTTGCCAGTACCCCAGGCCCAATGAGTCTGCCCCTTCGTACTGCCCTTTGGGGATCGCCTGTAAGCCACCACGAACAGTTTCAGCAATATAGGCGGCCACGAACAAAACAATGGCAATTTGGGCGCGCAACAATTTGTTAATGTTAAGGCCTTCGGGTAGAAACAACGGTAGCATCACTGAAGCCATAAACAACAAACTGATCAACGGCACACCGCGAATCAATTCGATATAAATCACACACACCGACCGTACGGCAGGCAAATCGGAGCGTCGACCCAAAGCCAGCAACACGCCAAGTGGAAACGCCAGCCCCACCCCCACGGTGGCCAGAATCAAGGTAAGGGGTAAGCCGCCCCACAAGCGGGTTTCAACAAAAGAAAGCCCCAAAACCCCGCCCCACATGAGAACACCCACCAGCGTTAACGCCCCAAACCAGTAAATAGCCAGGGCCGGCCGCCAGAAGCGACGCCGGCAGCTGAGTACAACAATACCGATAAGCACCACACACGCCAGCAACGGACGCCACTGTTCTGCATAGGGGTACAAGCCAAACAAGATAACCCGATGCTTCTGGGCGATAAACGTCCAGCAGGCACCAGTTACTTGCGCACAGGCTTGCGGGCTGTCGCCCCCAAACCGGGCGGACAAAAACAGCCACTCCACTGCTGCCGGCAATATCGCAGCCAACAGCCCAACAAGAATCACCGTGACCAAGGCGTTGAACGGCGTATTGACCAATGTGTGATACCAGCGCACCGGGCGCACACCAACGTATGTTGAAGCGGTTGCCATTCTTACCGCTCCTTTAGCGCAATACGCCGGTTATACAAATTCATCACGGCCGATATCGACAAGCTGACCGTTAAATAGGCGGCCATAATAATCAAAACTCCTTCAATCGCCTGACCCGTTTGATTCAGTGTTGTATTGGCAATTGAGACAATATCGGGATAACCAATTGCAACAGCCAGAGAACTGTTTTTGGTTAGGTTCAAATATTGGCTTGTCATCGGCGGCACAATCACCCGTAGCGCCTGAGGAAGAATAATCCGGAGTAGCACCTGGCCATCGCGTAATCCCAGGGCACGACCAGCCTGCCATTGCCCCGCCCCCACCGACTGAATACCAGACCGCACCACCTCAGCGACAAAGGCCGCGGTATACAGCACCAGCCCCAACAACAGGGCAGTGAACTCCGGGCTTAGTGTTGCACCTCCGGCAAAATTAAAACCTTTCAATTCGGGCACGCTTAAATGAAGCCCTGGCGAGAGCGTAATCGTGATTGCGAATGAAACCGCCAAAACAAACAACAGACCCATCAGTGCCCACGCCTTGCCCGGTAGGTAGGCTGTTTTTGCTTTGCGGCCTAAACACACTGCAACAATTAAATACAATACGACCGCAAACAATGCCAACCAGAAAACTGAACCATTCACTCCCGACAGCCACGGAACAGTTAAACCCCGGTTAGATAAAAACACACCCGACATCGGCTCCAGTGCCAGCCGGGGTGAAGGTAAGCTTTGCGTAATAAGGGCGTACCAGAAAAACAGCTGCAACAACAAAGGGATATTACGCATCACTTCAATATAGGCCGTTGCCACTGCAGCCAGCAGCCGATTGCCCGATAAGCGGGCAATGCCGATAAGACTACCCAGCAAAGTCGCCAAAACCACCCCAAGGGCCGCGACTTTCAACGTATTCAGAATGCCAACCCATAACGCACGGGCGTACGAGTCGGCAGGACGATAAGCGACCGGGCTCTCGCTGATTGCGAAACCCGCCTCCCGCTCCAGAAAACCGAACCCGGTTGAAATGTTGCGGGCGGCCAAATTAACCAGTGTGTTGTCGACTAACCAATAAACTAGCAAACCAATCCCCAGCAACATGGCCAACTGGTATATCCAGGCTCGCACCCTGGCGTTGCGCCACGACCAACGGGCAAAATGGGAAGAGCGTCGATTTGCAGGAAAAGTCATAGAGATTGACGCGTTAACAGGATAAAGTATCGAAGGCACGATATCATATCCGCCTATGAGCGATTTCTACAGCCAACGGTCAACATGATTGAGTTTCAACACGTTTTCAAATCCTATGGCCGGAGCCGAAACATTCTGGCCGACATCAACTTCCGTATTGAAGCGGGGGAATTCGTTTTTGTTTCAGGCCCCTCGGGTGCTGGAAAATCCACGCTGCTGAAGCTCATTGGTGGGCTTGAACCCCCCAGCCGCGGCAGTATTACGGTAAACAAGAACCGCATTGATAAAATGCCGGGCCGCGCAAGACCCTATTTGCGCCGGGCCGTAGGTGTTATCTTGCAAGACACCCATCTGCTGTTTGACCGCAGCGCTTTTGAAAACGTGCTGTTGCCCCTTACCGTTGTCGGGCTCGAACGGGCTCAAGCCGTTACTCGGGCCCGGGCGGCACTTGATAAGGTGGGTTTAGCAGGCAAAGAAGACTTGAATCCGGTTGAAATGTCGGGCGGCGAACAACAACGCCTGGCGATTGCGCGCGCCATTGTGAATCGCCCCGCCATTCTGATTGCCGATGAACCCACAGCCAATCTGGACCATGAAAGCGCCCGACGCATCATGGATGTGTTTCGTGACTTCAACCGGGTGGGTGTCACCACGCTGATCGCCTCTCACGATACCTCTTTAATGGCTACCTACGCTTCACGCACGCTGCAAATACTCCCTGGCCGCTTCACTGATTTACGCGGGGTGCAGGCATGAGACGCTGGATACGCCATCACCGTTATGCGTTAGCAATCGCTTTTCGACGCCTGCTGTCGAATCCATTTTCATCATTGGCGAACTTGCTGGTTATTGCCCTGACCTTAACGCTACCCATCATCGGCACCGCTTTTCTGGTCGCCGCGCAACCGGTTGTCAAACAAGTTTCCATCACGCCTGAAATTACCTTGTTTATCGACCTCCCACACGATCAGGAAAAGGCGCAAAGCATCGCTACCCGAATTCGCAACGAACATGAAACCGACGTTGCAAATGTACGCGTTATTCCCAGGGACCAGGCCATGAACAACCTGAAGGGCAATCCGGCGTGGTCGGATGCGCTGGCCGTACTTCCCGATAATCCCCTTCCCCACGCAGTCGTCATCACGCTTAAGGAAACCGAAGATTTACCTGAGCGCGTCGCCACCCTGACGAACCTTTGGAAAAATCTGGACGGCGTTGGTACCGTGCAGCACGACGCAGCCTGGGTCCAACGGTTAGCGGCCATTCTGGCGTTTCTTCGGGTTGGCCTGGGTTTAATGGCCGCAGGTGTCGTGCTGGTTGTTTTAGCCACCGTGTTCAACACAGTACGTATGCAAGCTTTGAGCCAGCGGGAAGAAATCGCTGTCGCCCGCCTCGTTGGCGCAACAGAGTCGTTTGTTCGACGCCCATTTCTTTATCTGGGTGCCCTTACAGGCGTTCTCGCAAGCATTGCCGCCATTATTTTCGCAAAACTGGCGCTGATTCCAATGAACGAAAATCTGGCAACGTTAGCCGGTACTTACAACGCCCAACTGGCGCTTAGCCTGCCTAACACACACCATCTATTGCTGGCCATATTAACCGTTGCTGTTTTGGCAGCCTTATCGGCGCGTTGGTCTGTTACCCGAAATACCCGCTTTTAACCGGTATGACCATTTCTACAAATACGCCGCCACCAAAAATAGGTGTCGAGACCTTCGCTCAAACTGTATCGAACTGGCAAAAAACAGAAGGTCGCCATCATCTGCCGTGGCAAAACACCCAGGACCCTTACCGTATTTGGCTATCGGAGATTATGCTGCAGCAAACGCAGGTTGGCACGGTAATCGACTACTATCACCGCTTCCTGAAGCGATTCCCCACGTTAGCCGATTTGGCTCGGGCGTCCCAGGCAGACGTACTGGCATACTGGGCCGGCCTGGGTTACTACGCCCGGGCTCGCAACCTTCACCGCTGCGCGCAAACCGTTATGGAACAATGGGGCGGAAAATTCCCGGAAACACCAGAGCAAATCGCAACACTACCGGGTATTGGGCGCTCTACCGCCGCAGCCATTGCAGCATTTTCATTTGGGGGGCGTGCCCCCATTCTGGATGGTAATGTAAAGCGCGTCTTTACCCGGTTTTTTGGTGTATTTGGCTATCCCGGCAAGAAAGCAGTTGAAACAGAGCTTTGGTCTATTGCACAAGCTATTCTAGACCAAGGTCCCCGGGATCTCGATATGATCTCGTATACCCAGGGTTTAATGGACTTGGGAGCAACACGGTGTACGCGAACAAAACCCGATTGCACGCACTGCCCTTTAACCACGTCGTGCTACGCCAACCTTAATAATGCCCAGAAAGCGTTGCCCTCAGCGCGACCACGTAAACTTGTGCCACAGCGGGAATGCCATATGCTGATATTGCTGCACAATGACAATGTGCTGCTGGAAAAACGCCCCCAAACCGGAATTTGGGGCGGGCTCTGGTGTTTACCGCAATTCAACGAATTCGACGCCCTGGAAAACGCCTGCGTGAATTGGGGCGTTAAACCCTCGGCGCAAAGCAAAATGGCAACGCTGCAGCACACGTTCACACACTTCAAATTGCAGATAACGCCCTGGTGGCTGACAGTTAAACGTTTACCACTGGCAGAACCCAACAACGAACATTGCTGGCAGCCTCTAAACCTGCTGGCCGATACCGGCTTGCCCGCTCCGGTACAAAAAATCCTTCATGGCGTTCGCCAAAGCGTGCTTTCAAACAATAAAGACTAACGCGCCTGAGACGGTTGGCGGTAGTGATTAATACTCATTAATAGGCCGCACGCGATGCCCAAGGTTAACAAGGCCGTACCGCCATAACTCATAAACGGCAGGGGTACCCCAACCACCGGCAAAATGCCCGTGACCATACCGATATTCACGAACACATAAACGAAAAAGGTCATTGAAAGCGCACCCGCAAGCAAACGGCCGAATTGGGTCGTTGCGCGTGCCGAAATAAATAGCCCGCGCACAATAAAAAGCGCAAACAACACCAAAAGCATGACCCCGCCATACAGACCAAACTCTTCCGCATATACCGCAAAAATAAAATCGGTTGTACGCTCGGGAACAAAATCAAGATGCGCTTGGGTTCCTTCCATATACCCTTTGCCATAAACGCCCCCGGAACCGATGGCGATCATTGACTGAATCGTGTGAAAACCTTTCCCAAGCGGGTCGGAGCTGGGGTTAAGCAATGTGCAAACTCGATTCTTCTGATATTCATGCATTACGACCCAGTCCACCTCAGGTTGGCAAATATCAGTTTCAAAATAAACCATGGTACCCAAGCCAACCGCCATGACCAGCCCCAAGGGCACCAAAAGCCTGAAGGACAAGCCGGCAAAATAAATAACGAAAAAACCCGACAACAAGACCAATAGTGCGGTACCCAGATCGGGCTGACGCACAATTAAAACAAACGGAATAGCCAGCAGAATAATCGCGGCAAGAAGATCCAATAGCCGCATGCGTTTGGTTTCGAGCTGCTGAAAGTACCAGGCCAACATCATCGGCACGGTTAACTTCAACATTTCAGAGGGCTGAATGCGGATAACACCCAGATCGAGCCAGCGGGTGGCGCCTTTACTGGTTTCACCAAAAAACTCCACGGCGACAAGCAGCACAACACCCACCACATAGAGCGCAGGGGCTAGTTTTAACCAATATTTTGGGGGCACTGCCGCAACAAACCACAGTGCAATAAACGCCAGAAAATAATTGCGCACTTGACTGGCAAAGCGCCAATCGGTGCCGCCAACCGCAGAGTGCATAATCACCAGACCCAAGCCGGCCATCAAAATCAACAAAGCCAATAAAGGCCAGTCAAAAACCGTTAAAACTTTCAACACCCATCGAAAATACTGCTTCATGGGCGCACCTCAGCAAGCGTCGTATTGGTGTCGGCCTTTAACCAATAATCAAAAACCTTGCGCGCAATCGGTGCCGCAACCGTTGACCCCCAACCGCCATTTTCCACGATCAGGGCAACAGCGATGCGCGGCTTGACTGTCGGGGCATAAGCCATAAACAACGCATGATCACGCAAACGCTCTTCAAGTTCGCTGGATTTGTATTCCGCCCCGCGCAAGCTAAAAACCTGCGCCGTACCCGTTTTCCCCGCCGCCTGATATGGGGCTCCATTAAACGCAACTCGGGCGGTTCCCTCATTCACAACTCCCGCGAGCGCATTTTCAATTACCTCGATATTTTCGGGTTTAAGGTCAACAACGTGAGAGGGTTCGGTTACCGTTTTCTTCAATAGACCTGTTTGCGAATTTCGCACCAGATTCACCAAGTGCGGTGTCATATAAACGCCTTTGCTAGCCAATACCGCGGTGGCTTGTGCCAGTTGAAGCAGCGTGAACGAGTTGTAACCTTGCCCCACCGCAACCGACACTGTTTCCCCAGCGTACCATCGCTGCTGTTCCGGCTTGCGAAATGCTTTCTCTTTCCAATCGGTTGAGGGTAGAATGCCCCGCCGCTCACCATCCAAGTCAATACCCGTATATTGTCCGAACCCGAACTGTTTACTGAAGTCATGCAGCGCATTTACGCCAATTTCGGGGCCCAAAGAATAAAAATAGGTATCCGATGACTTCACCAACGCCCGATGCATATCGGTTTGACCATAAGCGATTGAGCCCGCGTTGCGAAAACGCTGTCGACCCAGCTCGAAATAACCTGGGTCATAAATTTTGGTTTCAGCGTCCCGCACTCCCAACTCCAGTGCCGCCAGCGCCACGAACGGCTTATAAGTTGACCCAATAGGATAGGTGCCATACAAAGGCCGGTTAATTAAGGGGTGATCCTCCGACTCGTTAAGCATGCGCCAATTGTCAACATCGATGCCGTCTATAAACAAATTAGGATCGAACGACGGCGCAGACACAAAAGCCAGAACCTCACCTGTTTCCGGCTCAATTGCCACCAAAGCACCGCGCTTTCCCTGAAACTCTTTTTCAACAAGCTGTTGCAACCCAAGATCCAGAGAGAGGATTAAATCGGAACCCGGAACTGGGTCCGTGCGCCGCAATGTTCTCACCGGCCGCCCGGTTGCCGTTACTTCGACCTCCTCGACACCCGTTTGACCATGCAATACATGCTCCCAGGTTTTTTCAATTCCCTTTTTGCCGATATTATGGGTACCACGGTAATTTCCCAATTGCCCATCACGCTCAAGACGCTCCAGGTCTTGTTCCGAGATACGACCCACGTACCCCAAAACATGAGCCGCACTTGAGCCATGCGGATACTCCCTGACCCAACGTGCGTTCAGCGTCACGCCGGGAAATTTATACGCATGTGCTGCAAACCAGGCCGCTTCGGTTTCATTAAGGTTATTGCGCAACATAACGCGGGCGTATCGACTCGATTGATTCACACGCTGTAAAAATCGTTTCTGGCTCGTTGGGCTGATATAAACCAATTGTGAAAGGGCATTCAGCATGGCTTTCAAATCAGACACTTCCGCCGGAATAACCTCAAGGGTGTAATCACGATAGTTACGGGCCAACACCACGCCGTTCCGATCGAGGATTTCACCTCGCCTGGGCGGAATCGGGACCACCGCAATACGATTTTCATCCGCCCGCGCCGCCAACCCTTCGTAACGCTCAACCTGCAAATACCACAAGCGACCCACAAGCAGGAAAAAGCAAACGACTACGAAAACGCCGGCCACCCACAAACGCAACCAGACTTTGCGCTTTTGTTCGTGCGAGGTTTTCTTGAATTCGAACATACTTGCCGACGTTAAAATTAGGCGTTGCCACCATCGAGCTCTTCATGCAGGCGATGAGGCAAATAATGCAACAAAATATCGGCAACCGGCCACAAGCCCGCAGTGAACACCGCCGAAACAAGCCATGACCACCCCAGCCAATGCCCTGCCAGCCAGGAACTGATCATGATGTAAATTGTTTGCACCAACAGCAAAATGGGCAGGATATGAATGGCCTGTACGACCGAATTAAAACGCTGCAGGCGACGACCCAGTATGACCACTCCGTAAGCAGCCAAACCATAAACAAGCGCATGCCCCCCCAACGGACCCGCATCATGAACATCCATCAGCAGACCAAAGGCAAAGGCGGTAAAAAGCCCAACACGCCGCGGCTCATTCAGGCACCAGAACAAAAGTACCAATAACAATAAGTCAGGCGCATAGGGCCACACCCGCCAGGACGCCAACGAAGCAAGCCACACTATAAAAATAGACCCCCACACCAACAACAAGCTGGATGAGCGACCAAACGAGCGTGTATCAATCGGTGTTAGAGCAGATAGCGATGACTTGGAACCATTTCCACGCGGTGCCATAGCTTAGGGCTCCACTTCAGATAAAAGTTCGGACTGTTCCGACAATAGCACTAAAAAATGCCGATATCGTTCAGGATGCGACAGCGGCGTTGCCACCGCCACCGCGAACCCGCTTACCGCATCGCGGCGGACTTCGTCGACCCGGGCAACCGCCAGACCGGCGGGGAACAAGCCGCCAATACCGCTCGTGACTAAAGTATCGTCCGTACGCACATCCGCGTTCAATGGCAGATATCGCGCCTCGATTTTTCCGGCAGGATTCCCACCAAAAGCGATTAAACGCAAACCATTGCGCACGACCTGAACCGGCACCGACACTTTTTCATCCGTGATCAATGCCGCCTCCGACGTAAAAGGCGTAACCCGCACGACCTGCCCAACAACGCCGCCTTCATCAATAACAGGCATTCCAGGGGCAATGCCGCTGTCGGAACCTTTATTGAAAATCAGATGGCGGTTGTAAGGATTTGCAGGCTCATAGAGAACCTCGACAGCCACCGACTGCTGCTCGGCCGGTGCGGTAACGTTCAATAGACGGCGTAATTGCTGATTCTCGGTTGCCAACTGCGCAGCATGGCTGGCAAGTTGTGCCAACTCTATTCTTTGCCGCTGCAGCGCTTCTTTTTCCTCTTTGGCAACCGTTGCCGCGTTAGCCCAACTGCGCACCCCTTCGATTAAATCCCGAGGGGCCATTGCCGCGCGCTGAAAAGGATAAATCAGAACTGACACTGCCTGCCGGGCAGGCTCAAACACCTTCCAACGGGCATCGACGACGAGCAATACGAGCGATAGCACCAGAATGACCAACAAACGGAACTCCGCTGTTGGCCCCCGCCTGAATAATCGAAGAGTCGCATTCTGCTGCATCGTTCAAGGCCGCACCGTCTTGCGCTTAATCGTAAATGAAAACTGTACCCAAACGTTCCAGGTGTTCCAGTGCCTCGCCGCAACCGCGAACGACGCAGGTAAGCGGGTCGTCGGCCACAATAACCGGCAAGCCCGTTTCTTCCTGCAGCAAACGGTCGAGGTCGCGCAACAGCGCACCGCCACCCGTAAGGGCAATCCCTTTCTCGGTAATATCGGCGCCCAGTTCCGGAGGCGTTTGTTCAAGTGCCGTTTTCACTGCTGAAACGATTTGATTCAAAGGATCAGTGAGCGATTCAAGAATTTCGTTTGAAGACACCGAAAAACTACGTGGCACGCCCTCGGAAAGATTACGACCTTTGACCTCAATTTCGCGAATTTCCGCACCTGGGAAGGCCGAACCGATTTCCTTCTTGATGTATTCAGCAGTAGGCTCACCGATAAGCATGCCATAGTTACGGCGAATGTAATTGATGATGGCTTCATCGAATTTGTCGCCACCCACACGCACGGAACCCTTGTAAACCATGCCACCCAGCGATATAACGGCAACTTCCGTCGTGCCGCCGCCGATGTCGACGACCATGGAGCCGCTGGCATCGGAAACGCCCAAACCGGCACCAATAGCGGCCGCCATCGGTTCTTCGATAAGATAAACTTGGCTGGCGCCCGCACCGAGTGCCGATTCGCGAATAGCACGGCGCTCCACCTGAGTGGAGCCACACGGCACACACACGATAATGCGCGGACTGGGCGCAAACATGCTGCCCGGATGCACCATGCGTATAAACTGCTTGAGCATTTGCTCGGTAACAGTAAAGTCGGCGATAACGCCGTCTTTCATGGGACGAATGGCTTCAATATTGCCGGGTACCCGCCCCAGCATTTGCTTGGCCTCTCGCCCCACAGCCTGAATAATTTTCTTGCCGTTGGGAGAACCGTCGTGACGGATGGCCACCACGGAAGGCTCATCGAGTACGATGCCTTTGCCACGAACATAAATAAGTGTATTGGCCGTACCCAGGTCGATGGCCATATCACTGGAAAAATAACTGCGGAGAAATCCGAACATGTGCGCTCAGTAATATCTAGATATTGAGAGAAAGCCGGTTAATTTGGCGCTACTATGTGAAGCAACGGCCCAAGCCAACGCCCGTTCAAGCTTAGGCAAGCTGCGGCTTTGGGCCGAATTTTCCAAGCTTAACACGCGCGCGCAGGCTTAATTAACTGAATTAGCCGTAAATCATAACTTATAATTCAGTTTAAACAGGGGCTTCAATGCCCCATTCATTTTTAGTAACGGGTTTTCACTAGCTGGGTCATACTTTTTTACCTGCCCGGCGCGTCAATACCTAATGATTTTCGCGGATTCTCTGAATGGCAATTACACAAGACGATGTTTCCCGCGTGGCACGGCTCGCCCGCATCGCGTTGTCGGACACCGAGCAGGCACGTATGGAAAGTGAACTCAACGGCATTCTGGGCCTCATTGAACAACTTCAGGCTGTCGACACAACGGGTATCGAGCCTATGGCGCACCCGCTATCGGCACATCAAGACATTCACGCCCGCCTGCGTGAAGACGCCGCCGCCCCAACCCAAACAACGGGCCAGCGCGATCATCTCATGGCCAACGCCCCGGCCAACGAAGAAGGTCTGTTTCTGGTACCTAAAGTTATTGAATAAGCCCGTTACTGATCACCCTCAATATGTCTTCTAATTACGAATTCTCCAGTATTGCAGAACTTGGCACCGCGTTGCGCGAACGCAAAGTCAGCGCGTGCGAGCTTGCACAAGCCTCTTTGAATCTCGCAAAACAGCACACGCATCTGAATGCCTTTCTGCACATCGACGATCAACTCACGCTCGAACAAGCCAAACACGCTGACGCGTTGCTGGCGCAAGGGAAAGGCGGCCCTTTAACCGGCATTCCCATTGCTCACAAAGATATTTTTGTTACCCAAAAGTGGAAAACGACGGCCGCAAGCAAAATGTTGGAGCACTACACCAGCCCATTCGACGCCACCGTTGTACAACGTTTGAACGACGCGGGGGCCGTATCGGTCGGCAAGCTCAATTGCGACGAATTCGCAATGGGCTCAGGTAATGAAAACTCGGCTTTCGGCGCAACACGCAATCCCTGGGACCCGGGGTCTGTCCCGGGCGGCTCTTCGGGAGGGTCGGCTGCAGCCGTTGCCGCAGGCATTGTCCCCGCCACAACGGGTACCGATACCGGCGGCTCAGTGCGACAACCTGCGGCATTGTGTGGCGTGAGCGGTATCAAACCCACCTACGGAACAGTGTCAAGGTTCGGGATGATCGCTTTCGGATCCAGTCTCGATCAAGCGGGCCCCATTGCGCGCAGCGCAAACGACCTGGTCGATATACTCGATATTATGGGCGGCTTTGACGAACGCGACTCAACCAGCCTTGAAACGTGCGACGGAATCGCCAACCAGCCCGGGCGGGTTCGTGAGGCCTACGACACAAAACAAGCACATTTTTCGGGGCAAGGTTCACAACCCTTGAAAGGTTTACGCATCGGAGTACCCAAGGAGTACTTCAATGCAAGCCTGGCGCCCGATGTAGCGCAGGCCGTTGAAAAGGCCCTGGCGCAATACGAAAGCCTGGGCGCCGTACGCGTGGAAATTTCACTTCCTCGCACCCAGTTGGCCATCCCCGCTTATTACGTTATTGCGCCGGCCGAAGCATCCAGCAATCTGTCGCGCTACGACGGCGTTCGGTACGGGCTCCGTGCAGCCGATTACAACAACCTTGAAGAAATGACCAGCCGTACCCGCGCCGAGGGGTTCGGCGACGAAGTCAAGCGGCGCATCATGGTAGGCACCTATGTGCTGTGCCATGGCTATTACGATGCTTATTATCTGCAGGCGCAGCGGGTGCGTCGCATGATCACCGACGACTTCCAACAAGCATTTGCCGAAAAATGCGACGTCATCATGGGGCCGGTAACGCCCTCGGTTGCCAAAAAGATTGGTGACAACCGCGACGACCCAACGGCCGATTGGCTGGCTGATGTCTATACCCTTGGCGTCAGCCTGGCGGGCTTGCCCGCCATGTCGATTCCCTGCGGCTTCGGAGGGCAAAGCGGCACACTGCCCATCGGCCTGCAACTCATCGGCAACTATTTCACCGAAGGTCAACTGTTAGCCGTTGCCGACCGCTACCAGAACGTTACCGACTGGCATCAACGCAAACCGGATCAAAAATAATGGAATGGGAAATCGTTATCGGGCTGGAAACACACGCCCAGTTGTCTACCGAATCCAAAATCTTTTCCAACAGCAGCACCCGCTATGGGGCGCAACCCAACACCCAGGCCAACGAAGTTGACATGGCCCTGCCGGGCAGCCTGCCGGTACTTAATAAGGGCGCCGTTGAGCGTGCCATTCAATTCGGGCTGGCCGTCGATGCACATATCGCACCGCGCTCCGTTTTCGCACGCAAAAACTATTTTTACCCCGATCTACCGAAAAACTATCAAATAAGTCAGTTCGAAATCCCGGTCGTTCAGGGCGGGAAAGTGTATTTTCAACTTGGCGAAGAAGAAAAAGTCGTCAACCTGACCCGCGCCCACCTTGAGGAAGACGCAGGCAAATCGCTTCACGAAAACTACACTGACGCCAACGGACGCCCGGCCTCGGGAATTGATTTAAATCGCGCCGGCACGCCGTTGCTGGAGATTGTGTCTGAGCCTGAGATGCGTTCGGCTGCGGAAGCCGTTGCGTACGCCCGCACCCTGCACAGCCTGGTGGTATGGCTGGGCATTTGCGACGGCAACATGCAAGAAGGCTCATTCCGTTGCGATGCAAACGTCTCGGTTCGTCCAAAAGGCCAAAAAGAATTCGGCACACGTTGCGAAATCAAGAACCTGAACTCCTTCCGTTTCCTTGAACGTGCCATTCAGTACGAGGCCCAGCGCCAGATCGAAATCATTGAAGACGGCGGCACAATCCGTCAGGAAACGCGTCTTTACGATGCCGATGAAGACGTCACCCGAAGCATGCGCAGCAAGGAAGACTCCGACGACTACCGCTACTTCCCCGACCCCGATCTTCCCCCGTTAGTCATTACGTCAGACTGGGTCGAACGCGTACAACGGGCCATGCCTGAATTACCGCAAGCCAAGAAAAGCCGCTTCCAGGAAGCCTTGGGGCTGACACCGTACGATGCCGCCCAGTTAACCATAGACCGCGACCTTGCCGACTATTTTGAGCAAACCGCAGCGGGTTTGCCGGGCGACCAGGCAAAGCTGGCCGCCAACTGGGTACTGGGTGAAGTTTCAGCGGCGTTAAACCGCGACGAAATTTCAATCGACCAAACATCAGTCAAGCCGACCCGGTTATCTGCACTCATCAATCGCATCATCGACGGCACCATTTCAAACAAAATCGCCCGAGACGTTTTTGCCGCCATGTGGGAAGACAAAAACGATGCCGACCCCGACGCCATTATTGAGGCAAAAGGACTCAAGCAAATTAGCGACAGCGGCGCCATCGGCAAAATGATCGACGACGTCCTGGCCGCCAACCCCGCCATCGTCGACGAATATCGCGCTGGCAAGCAAAAAGCGTTCAACTCACTGGTGGGGCAGGTAATGAAAGTCGCAAAAGGGAAAGCCAACCCCCAGCAGGTTAATAGCCTGCTGAAAGAAAAACTGGGTTAGCGTTTCGGCTGAGAAGGATTGAAAACGAATAAAGCAACGCTGCGCCGGGCCTATACAACACCGTATTTGGCCCGGTAAGCGGCAACGGCTTCCCGATGCTCGGCAAAATCCGCGTCCTGATCAAGCAATTGCATAATGTCGCTTAATGACGCGATGCTTACAACGGGAATGCCGTATCGCTGAGACACCTCCTGAACAGCTGAATGCGCCGACAGCGCGTCGTCGGGCCCGGCCCGCTCCATGCGATCCAGCGCAATCAGCACCGCAGCTGGTTCAGCACCAGCCTCGCGAATCAGGTCGACGGACTCACGCACCGACGTACCCGCCGTAATGACGTCGTCGATAATAACAACACGGCCCTGCAAGGGCGCGCCCACCAGGGTTCCACCCTCACCATGATCTTTTGCTTCTTTACGATTGAAAGCAAACGGCACATCGCGGCCATTCATTCCCGGGTGATTGGCCAGTGCAACCGCCGTTGCAGTGGCCAGTGGAATCCCTTTGTAAGCCGGGCCAAACAACATATCGAAACCCACATCGGAATCAACCAGCGCCTGAGCATAAAACCCGGCAAGGCGACCCACGGTAAAGCCTGAATTGAACAAGCCCGCGTTAAAAAAATAAGGGCTGATACGACCGGATTTGACGCGAAACTCGCCGAACCTCAACACCCCTTGCTCAAGCGAGAAGCGGACAAAATCATTACGCGCGTTCGATTGGGACATAACTGTACTTTTCTTCATTAATCAAAAACAACATTATTACGCATTCGGGCATGTGAATGTCGCCAAAAGCCAGTATCTTCCTTTAAACTTACCCAGACCGCGCAGAGCCCGGGTAGCTGGTTCTCTGCTCGTGCCGTCGTTTCACTGCCTGACTCCGCTTTACTCATTCTGATAAGGAATCAATATGGAAAACACCTGCACGCTTTGGGCTCCCCGTATCCTGGGGGTACTAAGAATTGTCACCGGCTACCTCTTTTTTTGGCATGGCTCGGCGAAGCTATTCGGCATTCCACACGTCCCCATGTTCGATAATTTGCAAATTATGTCGCTGGTTGGGTTAGCAGGCATTATCGAGGTTGTGTTCGGCTTCCTTGTCTTTATTGGTCTTTTCACCCGTTTCTCTGCGTTCATTGCCTCCGGCATGTGCGCGGCGGCCTACTTTATCGGTCACGTTGCCACACAAGGCCAATTCTTTTTGCCCATGCTCAACAGAGGTGAGGCCGCCGTCTTGTTCTGCTTCATCTTTTTCTACATTATTTTTGCCGGCCCCGGCGCCTGGAGTATTGACGGACTGCGCAAAGACAAAACCAGCTAGGTGGTTAATTAGCGGGAACCGCAAGCGCGTTATGATTGTCTTATTTACATGATGAAACATTCGACAATCATGAAACAGACACCCGTTTATTATCTTTCGCACGGAGGCGGGCCCTGGCCATACATGCCGGAGGCCCGCGAAAAATACGCCATTCTTACCAAAGCGTTGCAGGATATACCGCAACAACTGGAAAGCAAACCGGATGCCATTGTGATGGTCTCGGCTCATTGGGAAGGCGATAAAACCTTTTTGATCATGGGCAACCCCCACCCGCCCATGTATTACGACTACTATAATTTCCCCGAACATACCTACCATGTTCAATATCCAGCCCCGGGTTCGCCTTCATTGGCGTACGAGCTGGCACAACTAATCGGCGATGCCGGCCTTCCGGTGGCCATTGACAACCAGCGTGGATTCGATCACGGGGCATTTGTGCCTCTTCACGTCATGTATCCAGATGCCGACATTCCGGTTGTGCAACTTTCCATAGAAACCCATTTTGATCCTGAATTGCACCTGGCGCTTGGGCGTGCACTGGCACCGTTAAGGCAAAAGAACGTTCTTATTCTGGGAAGCGGCCTCAGTTATCACAACCTGCGCGAAATTCGCACAATCGGTGCTGAGCCTTCCGCTCAATTCGATGCCTGGTTGCAGGAAGTCCTGGTAAATGGCCCGGTTGCAGAGCGTACCGATAAACTTAAACAATGGGAAACAGCTCCTGCAGCCCGCCGAGCCCATCCACGGGAAGATCACCTGTTACCGTTGATGGTCGCGGTAGGCGCCGCCGAGAATGAACCCGGCACTTGTGTTCATCACGAAGTAACGGCATTTGCAAATATTACCGCTTCGAGCTTTCGATTCGGTTAATTGAACTGATAGCTCATAAAACCATAACAAACCGAACGATTCCACTACAGTGAATTTTCACTCAATAAAGTTCCGCATCATCTTACTGTGCGTCCTTTTGGTCGTGTTCGGTTTTGTATTCAGGCTTCTCGTTGTTCTACCATTAGCCAAACAGGAAATACACGAGTTAGTCACTACCCAACAGCTGTCGATGGCCTCGTATATGGCCGATGAAATAGACCAGAAAGTGCGGGCACGGCAAGAAACGCTGGAACGTATCGCGGGCTCCTACCCTCATGAGTACAGCAACGACCTCGGCGTTATCGAAGCATGGCTGGCCCGCGCGCAAACATTGAGCCCCTTTTTTCTTTCCGGCATGATGCTCGTATTAAAAGACGGTACCTTGCGGGCATCCAGCACACCTGCAAGCGCTGCTGCCTATCATGACGCTTTGTTTGGCGATACCCAATGGCTACGAGGCATTCTAAACTCAGGTGGGCCGCAAATTAGCCCTCCGTTTAAAGACCCAAATCAAAATACAGCAATGATTGCCTTTGGTGTTGGGGTCCGCGATCAAAGTGGGGCGATAACAGCCGTGCTGGTTGGCTTAACGCAACTTGATGCAGCCGGCTTTCTACAAGAGCTGAACACCCAGAAATGGGGAAACGGTGGCAGCCACCTGATTATTTCGCCTCACGACCAACTGTTCCTGGGCGCCAGCAACCCTTCCTTCATCATGAAACGCACCCCAAAGCCGGGCATTAACCTGCTTCACGACAAAGCCATGGCAGGTTATCGCGGCCCGGGAGTTACCGTGAATGCCCAAGGAGTCGAGGAAATGGTCGGCATTCAATCGGTACCCAGTACAGGCTGGTTTGTTGTCTCCCGCATCCCCGTTGAAAAGGCCTACGCCCCTATCGATACCATTGCCGATTACGTCATCATGGCGGGCGCATTATTGTCGGCGATCGCACTCACTTGCCTGGCCCTATTCCTTCCTCATGTATTTCGCCGACTCGACCGGGCTACACAAGCGATTGGCGACATGGCATCGGGACGAAAACCTTTGCACGCCCTGCCCGAAGATGGAAAAGACGAAGCAGGTGCATTGGTCAGGCAGTTCAACCTGCTGGTAAAAAGAATTCACGATCAGGAAGCCTCATTACGACGCAACGAGGCGAAACTGGCTTACATGGCCACCCACGACACGCTGACCAAGCTATACAACCGCCCAATGCTCATGTCTCGCCTTCAACATAGTCTTGAAATCGCGCATCGCCATCGCGCTACCGGCGCGGTTCTATTTTGTGATCTCGACGGCTTCAAGCCCATCAACGATAATTTCGGACACGATGTCGGAGACCAATTGCTTGTTGAAGTAGCCCGTTGCCTTTTGTCCGGACGCCGACAAACCGACACGGTTGCACGCCTGGGCGGCGATGAGTTCGTTATTGTGCTGACCGATCTCAAGACGCCGGCTGAAGACGCGAAACGATTGGCGCAACAGTACCTGGAAGCCATCAGCGCCCCATTCAATATAGACGGAAAAGAACTCAAAATAAGCCTTTCCATTGGTATTGCATTATTTGGTAATGAGTCGGTTAGCCCTTCCCAACTTTTGTCCAACGCCGATACCGCCATGTATCGCGCCAAAAATCTAGGGAAAAATCGCTACTGCCTTCATCAATAATGTCGGCTTATGCCTTTTTTGCGGCCAGATTGTTATTGGAATCAGGCAACGCCGAGGCCGGCAACCCGAAAACATGATCAAACACACGCGTAAATACGAAGGTGTACACCAAAAAGAAAACCAGTAAACCGGCATCAAGAATAAACGCCTCCCACAAAGAGACACTTAACCACCAGGCGAAAAATGGGACTAGAAACAAGACCAGGCCCCCTTCGAACCCGATCGCGTGCGCAATGCGCCGACGCGTGCTGCGCCCTTTCTTAACCTGCCGCGCTTCCCAATATTCAAATATCGTGTTCCAGACAAGATTCCACAGCACGGCAATACCCGACGCCGCGACCGAAGCCACCCAGGAATCGAACACACTGAAACCCAGCAAATAAAAGACGACACCAGTCAGCAGAATGGCAATGGTTTCGTAAAGCGATACATAAACGACTTTGCGCTTGATTCCTTGCATAACAAACGTTGGAAACCTTTTTAAACAATCAATTTGGTATCGTAGTCGATCATGAGCGGCGCATGATCGCTAAACCAGCTTTCCTTGTAAATAGACGCGCTTTGCGCTGTGGCCGCGATATCTGCCGTGGCAATTTGGTAATCAATGCGCCAACCCACATTGTTTGCCCGAGCCTGACCACGATTACTCCACCACGTATAGGCTTCGCCGGTGGCATCAGGATACAGATGACGATACACGTCGACCCAACCCAGTTCGTTGAAAACCTTGGTTAACCATGCCCGTTCCTCGGGCAAAAAACCGCTGTTTTTCAAATTCCCCTTCCAGTTTTTAAGGTCGATTTCTTTGTGAGCGATATTCCAGTCGCCGCATAAAATAACGCGCCTGCCCGCTTTGGCCAAATCCGCCAAATGACCATAGAAACATTCCATGAAGTGATACTTGGCGCTTTGGCGATGATCACCACTGGAGCCGGAAGGAAGATACACCGAAATCATGGACAAGCCGTCATACACCAGCTCAATGTAACGCCCTTCCGCATCAATTTGCGGCACACCCAGACCTTCCACGACCTGATCGGGCTCTTTTCGTGCGTAAATCCCCACACCGCTATAGCCCTTTTTCTCGGCGTAATGAAAGTATCCATGATACCCATCCGGCGATTGCATCGGCTCCGTCATATCGGCAGCCTGTGCCTTAAGTTCTTGCACACACACAAAATCAGCCTGCTGTTCGGGCAACCAATCAAAAAAACCTTTCCGATGAGCTGATCGGACGCCGTTCAAATTGGCTGAAATCACACGTAACATAGAACCCCTTTTACCTATCCAGCTGGTCCAAAGCCTTGATCTCGGCGCGTTTAAACCACAGTAGCGCCAAGCCGGGCAAAGCAATGAAAACCGTCATAATGAAGAAAACAGGCCAGCCCAACGCCAGCACGATCGGTGGTGTCAACGGCCCCGCAAGATAAGTTCGCCCCACTGCCGACAAAGCCGACAAAAGCGCAAATTGCGTCGCCGAAAACTGCTGATTACATAGCGCCATAAGCAACGCAACAAAAGCCGCCGTCCCCAAGCCGCCACACACGTTCTCTATTGCAACCACCAGGCCCATTGAATACAAATGCGGCGGGGTGACGGCCAGCACCCAATAGCCAAAATTGGACACGGCCTGCAGCAAACCAAATAACATCAAAGCCCGGTACAAGCCCATTTTCGACATGATGCTGCCACCTGCCAGCGCACCGACAATGGTTGCCGCCAAACCGAAAATTTTATTAATCGACCCAACCTCTTCCGTACTGAAACCGGCACCCCGAATAAGAAAGGTGGTCGACAGTGCCCCGGCAAACGCGTCACCCAGCTTATAGAGCACAATAAGCACAAGAATCAGAATAGCGCCACGTCGGCTGAAGAACTCTTTCAACGGCTCAACCACCGCCAGGCCCAAAGTGCGGGGCGCTTTTGCCACGACTTCCGGTTCCGGAGCAAGTATCGTGGCAACGGCACATACCAACATGAACACGCCCATCAGCACGTAGGTATACTGCCAGCCCAACCAGGTACCGGCCAAAATAAGCGCAAGACCGCCGGACACAATCATGGCCAGGCGATAGCCCAGTACTTTTAACGCAGCCCCGGCGGCCCGCTCGTGGTCTCGCAAGACATCGGTACTGTAGGCATCAAAGGCAATGTCTTGTGTCGCAGACAAGAAAGCAACAATAACCGCAAAAACCGCGAGCAACCCCAAGTGCGAGGACGGCGCCAAAAAGCCCATGCCGGCAATAAAGAAAGCCAGCAAGACCTGACTAAAAAACATCCAGCTACGACGACGCCCCAGAAAATCAGGCGCATAACGGTCAACCAGCGGCGCCCAAAGAAATTTAAGGGTATAAGCCGTTCCTACCAGCGTAAGAAAACCAATGCTCTGCAGTGATACACCATCGACCGTGGCCCACGCCTGCAAAGTGCCGCTGGTTAAAGCGAGCGGCAAACCACTGGCAAACCCCAACACCAATAGCGGATAAACCCGCGAGCTGGCATAAACGCTTTTCAGTAGAGAAATAACAACCCCCTTTGTCAGGAACGGGCCGGTTGCCGAAAGGGTGACTCAAACCGGTAAACAACTAAGGTGCTACGCCAACTTTTAAAACGATGAATTTCGTTCTGTCGGTTAAACGCCGCAACATGCGTAACCCGCAAACCCAGCTTGCGCGCCAGATCCTCAAAATCGCGCATGGTGCATAAATGAATGTTGGGGGTGTTATACCACTGATACGGCATCTCTCCGGTAACCGGCATGCGCCCCGCCAGAATAGATAAGCCATGGGTCCAGTACCCAAAATTGGGGAACGAAACAATCCCGTATCGTGCAACGCGCGCCATTTCCCGCAAAATATGCTCTGTGCGGTGCATGGATTGCAACGTTTGAGACAACACAACAGAATGAAATTGCTGATCGTCAAACAGGGCCAGCCCCTCTTCCAGGTTCTGCTGAATAACACGCACACCCCGCTTTACCGATGCAATAACGCACTCATCGTCGAATTCGACACCGGCACCGCTAACCTGTTTATGATCGCGCAAATAGGCTAATAACGTGCCGTCGCCGCAACCCAGGTCGAGCACACGACTGCCGGGCTCTACCCACCCGGCAATACGTTGCAAATCCGGGCGCGTGGTCATGTCGCCTCTGAAGGCAATAGGCTGCTTCATGCCAGCACCCCCAGCGTTTCTGCACGTTCACCCAAATTAAGCTCTCGGGCAATTTGATCGTAATACCCTTGCATGACGGCGTGATAGCGACGGTCGTCGAGCAAGAACGCATCGTGACCATGCGGGGCGTCGATTTCTGCATACGTTACGGGCAAATGATTTTTCAGCAGGGCCTGAACCATTTCCCGAGAGCGCGAAGGTGGGAAACGCCAATCGGTTGTAAACGAAACCAGCAGGAAATTCGCTGTAGCGGTGGAAAGCGCTTTCGCCAGGTCGCCCTGATGATGACGTGCAGGGTCAAAGTAATCGAGCGCACGTGTAATAAGCAAATACGTGTTGGCATCAAAATAGTTGGAAAACTTCTCGCCCTGGTAACGCAGATACGACTCCACTTCGAACTCGACATCGTACCCATAATGAAACTCGCCGTTTTCAGCCGGCGCACGCTGCGTGCGCCCGAATTTCGCTGCCATATCGTCGTCGGACAAGTAAGTAATATGCCCCACCATTCTGGCTAACGCCAAACCTCGCCGGGGCACCGTATTATGGGCGTAATAATCGCCCCCGTGGAAATCGGGGTCGGTAATAATGGCGCGCCGCGCCACCTCATTAAACCCGATATTCTGGGCCGATAACCGAGGCGTACTGGCAATAACGATACAGTTTTCCACACGATCCGGGCACGTGATAGCCCATCCAAGCGCCTGCATACCACCCAAGGACCCACCCATCACGGCGGCAAATTTCCGAATTCCGAAATAGTCTGCCAGACGGGCCTGTGCGTGTACCCAGTCTTTCACGGTAAGCATTGGAAACGCGGCGCCCCAGGGCTTGCCAGTATCAGGGTTGATGCTGGCCGGCCCCGTCGACCCAAAACAGGAGCCGATATTATTCACGCCAATCACAAAAAAACGGTTGGTATCCAGCGCTTTTCCGGGCCCGACCATGTTGTCCCACCAGCCGACGTCTTTTGGATTCTCGGCGGAAATACCCGCCACATGATGCGAAGCATTCAACGCGTGGCAGACCAGTACTGCGTTGCTGCGGTCGTGGTTCAGCGCCCCGTATGTTTCGACCGCCAGAGAGTATTGCGGCAAAACCTGGCCACTGGCTAACGCCAACGGCTCGGTGAAATGAATGTATTCGGGGGAAACAATGCCTACAGACCCTGGGGGAATTGGCGTGCTGTCTGGCTGTGTAGAAAAATTTTCAGTTGATTGGGTCATATAGGGACCTCTTTAGCTGGATTTATCGCGCGCCCGCAAGCAGATCAAGCAAATCGGCGCTGAAAACGGAATTTTTTTGATTCTAACACTACTGCTTGAAAGTACCAGGCACACACCGACAATCGATAAGAACCTGATGCATCAGCTCCTAATTTTACGACCGCCCTGAAAATTGATACATTACAAGAATAATAAGTATTTTCGAACAATTTATAACAAAAACGAACTATGCCAGAACAAACCAGCCTTGAACTGATCAGAAAAACCAGCAACTCTCCGCTCACATCGCGCCAAACCCAATGCCTTTACTGGGCCAGTATCGGCAAAACAAGTCGGGAAATGGGCCAAATCCTTACCATTTCAGAAAGCACGGCCAACTATCACGTTCGGGAAGCCTGCACAAAACTGGGGGTACACAGCCGGCAGGCAGGCGTTGTCAAAGCAATGAGCGCAGGCTATTTACCCCACTACGACAGCGAAATTACAGACTGAACCGGCGAACACTTTCTCCTTAGAACGCCACGCCCGCGAAAAACTCCTTGGTCTGATCTTCCGGAAAAAGCGCTTGCGGCGCAACAACAATGGCCTCCAGCAAATAGTCTGAAGTCATCCAGACCTTGGCGGACAACTGCATATCGCCGTTCGGCCCTTTGCCTGTTACAACAAACAGCTCACCCGGAGCGGGTAAAGGGTTGGGTGTCGCCTGATTGAAGTTGCTGTAGAACGACGATACCACCTGCCGATACAGCGCCTGCCGGGCAGCCGCATTCTCCTGAAGACGTGCGCCCAGCGGCGCGTGCCCAATCGCGAAAATGGCACTCTTCACCGTTGTACCCGCCATCGATAAAACCAGCGTTTCCCCCTCAAAAATGAAGCGCTTTTCATCGACCTTGGGTTTATCAGGGAAAATCGCACTGACCCCGGCGCCCGAAATCGCCACCTCACGCCAGTTATATTCAGGTGAACAGGCAACCAAACCAACCAGTGCAAACAACGCACATAAAACTCGCAAAAACACTACACTTTCCCCTAAGATTAAAAAGTAACGCCCATCAGGCGACTCGGGTAAAATCCGCCGCTAACAACCAGAACACAATACGATTCACATGTCATCAAGCCCAGAACGAAATGCCTTGCTGCGCCCCCATACCGAGATTCTGACAGGAATCCTTCGGGGTATCGAAAAAGAGGGCCTGCGTGTCGACGAGCAAGGAAAGCTGGCGCTTACCCCTCATCCGTCGCAACTAGGCAGTGCACTGACGCACCCGAAAATTACCACTGATTACGCAGAGGCGCTTCTGGAGCTCATTACCGAGACACACGGAAACGTAACGTCGCTGCGTGAAGAACTCTGCGCTATTCATCGCTTTGTGGCCGGTAAACTGCACAATGAGATGATTTGGAATCAGTCGATGCCTTCATTACTGCCGCCGGAACCCGATATCCCTATTGCGTGGTACGGACCGTCGAATACAGGCATGCTCAAGCATGTATATCGTCGCGGCTTGGCCGAGCGTTATGGCAAAGCCATGCAATGTATTGCCGGTGTTCATTACAACTTTTCGTTGCCAGACGCGCTTTGGGCTGTATTAAATACCGACGGCCAGGGTATTGAACAAATTCGTTCACGCGGCTATCTGGCACTGATCCGGAATTTTACCCGGTACTCATGGTTACTCATGTATCTGTTCGGCGCCTCCCCGGCCGTTTCAGAAAACTTTCTTTTAAATCGGCCCCACCAGCTTGAGCGCCTCGACGCCGACACGTTTTATTTGCCACATGCCACCAGTCTGCGCATGAGCGACCTGGGTTACAACAACAAAGCACAATCCGAACTAGAGCTTTGCTACAACGATATTGAAACGTTTCTGAAACGCATGCACGATGCGGTTACCACGCCCTGGGCCCCGTATCAGAAAATCGGCACTCATCGCGGTGAACAATGGATTCAGCTCAACACAAACCTGCTGCAAATAGAGAACGAATACTATTCAAGCATTCGCCCCAAGCGCGCAGTTGAACGTGGGGAGCGGCCCTCGGCGGCACTAGCCGCCCGAGGCGTTCAGTACATTGAAGTGCGCTGTCTTGATATCGACCCTGAATGCCCAATAGGCATTAGCGCGGAAACCTGTGCCTTCATGGACACTTTCCTGCTTTTCTGCGCAACGGAAGACAGCCCTATGTTCCCCAATAATGGGTTCTGCCGCGACAGCAGCGACAACTTTTCCGTTGTGGCAAAGCGTGGACGCGAACCCGGTCTGACACTTATCCGGCAAAACAAGTCCGTGCCGCTGGCGAACTGGGGGCATGAGCTTCTGGAACGCATGGCGCCTTATGCAGAAATGCTCGACAACGCCTATAAAACAAACCTCCACAAGCAAGGTCTGCAGACACAAAAAATCAAGCTGGACGACGCAAACGAAACACCCTCAGGGCGCCTGCTGAAAACGCTTAAAGAGTCGGGTCAGTCGTTACAGGCATTCACGCTCGCTCAAAGTAGACGGCATCACGAAACGCTTGCGCGCAAACCGCTGCCACCGGCCACCCAATCGGAGTTCGAACGCTTGACGGCGCAGTCGCTGGTCGACCAGATCGACATCGAAAAGAGCGACAACGAATCGTTTGAAGATTACGTTGCCCGCTACCATGCAGCGTTAAAACCTCCGGTTGTCGTGTGGGCCTTGCCCACCGAATAGCGGGTTCTGCGCAAACCAGCGTGAAACCATTCAATCCAGCGTGTAAGATAAGGGCTAACACTTAATACGTGGCCAACGCCCGGCCCTGCTATTTCCAGGAGATCGCGTCATGACACATCCGAACAGCTTCGATGCCAAACAAACATTAAAAGTTGGCAACGATTCCTACGAAATTTATCGGCTGGATGCCGTCAAGGGAAGCGGACTCAATGTCTCCAGCCTTCCATACAGTTTAAAAATCCTTCTCGAGAATTTATTACGCACCGAAAACGGTTCAGACGTAACGGCAGACGATATTCGCGCACTGGCTGGATGGGACGAGAGTGCGCAGCCCAACCGCGAAATTGCATTTACGCCGGCACGTGTTGTTTTACAAGACTTCACTGGTGTGCCGGCGGTGGTCGACCTGGCCACCATGCGCGAAGCAGTAAAAGACTTAGGCGGCGACCCTACCAAAATTAATCCTCTGGCACCGGTTGAACTGGTCATTGACCACTCGGTAATTGTTGACGTGTTCGGGCAAAAAACCGCCTTTGAGCAGAACGTTGAAATTGAATACAAGCGCAACCTTGAGCGTTATCAATTTCTGCGCTGGGGCCAAAATGCTTTCGAGAACTTTAAAGTTGTACCGCCGGGCACGGGCATTGTTCACCAGGTAAACCTCGAACACTTATCCCGAGTGGTCTTTACCAAAGACCAAAACGGCACTAAACAAGCCTACCCCGACACCTGTGTTGGTACCGATTCGCACACGCCTATGGTAAACGGCCTGGGCATCGTTGCATGGGGTGTGGGCGGCATTGAGGCCGAAGCCGCCATGCTGGGCCAACCCATTTCCATGCTTATCCCGCGCGTTGTCGGCTTCAAGCTGACCGGTTCACTACCCGAAGGCACCACCGCCACCGACTTGGTTTTAACCATTACCGAAATGCTGCGCAAACATCGCGTCGTTGGGAAATTCGTTGAGTTTTACGGACCGGGAGTAGCGTCGGTACCCCTGGCTAATCGGGCCACCATCGGCAACATGAGTCCGGAATACGGCTCAACCATTGCTATCTTCCCGATCGACGACGAAACCCTTAACTATATGCGCCTTACCGGCCGGAGCAATGAACAAATTGCGTTGGTGGAGGCTTATGCGAAAGAGCAAGGGCTATGGCACGACCCCAATGCGCAGCCACGCTACTCTGAAACACTGGAACTGGATTTATCCACGGTGGTTCCGTCAATTGCAGGCCCCAAACGCCCTCAAGACCGCATTGCCTTAACAGATTCGAAAAGCTCGTTCCGCAGCGCCCTGTCTTCTTATGTCGAGCTGCCTGGCGGCAAACCGGTCGGCTACGATAAAGCGGTGGCCGAATCATTTCCAGCTTCCGACCCCCCGGCACAAGACAGCAAAACCGCGCGTGCGCCCACACCCACCGACCACACCGAGCACGCAGAAACCAACCCTGCAGCAGATTCAGCACCGGTCAAATTCGCCGACGGCACCGAGTGCCGGATTAATCACGGGGCCGTAGTTATTGCAGCCATTACCTCGTGCACCAACACCTCAAACCCGGCCGTCATGATCGCCGCCGCGCTATTGGCCAAGAAAGCAGTTGAAAAAGGCCTTAAGCGCAAACCGTGGGTTAAAACCAGTCTGGCACCGGGATCGCGCGTCGTCACCGATTACTACGAACGCGCAGGGCTCACCCCGTACCTGAACGAACTGGGCTTTAATTTGGTGGGCTACGGTTGCACAACCTGTATCGGCAACTCCGGGCCGCTGATCCCCGAAGTCAGTGAAACGATCACGAAAAATGACCTTTCCGTCGCATCAGTATTGTCGGGCAATCGCAACTTCGAAGGGCGAATTCACCCTGAAGTGAAAATGAACTACCTTATGTCGCCCCCACTGGTTGTAGCTTATGCCCTGGCAGGCACGATGGATCTGGATATGTACCGGGAACCCATTGGCCGGGATCACGACGGCAAAGACGTTTACTTAAAAGATATTTGGCCCTCCACCAGTGAAGTGCAAGCCGTTATTGACCAAGCTATCGCCGAAGACATGTACGCCACAGGTTACCGTGACGTATTCGCAGGCGATGAACGCTGGCAGGCATTGCCTACCCCATCGGGCCAATTGTTCGACTGGGACACACACTCTACTTATGTGCGCAAACCGCCTTACTTCGAGAATATGCCTCGCCGACCAGGTGCGGTTTCCGACATCAAAAACGCGCGTGTGCTGGCATTACTGGGAGACTCCGTCACAACCGACCACATCAGCCCGGCCGGTTCTATCGCCAAAAACTCCCCAGCTGCACAATACTTGAAGGAACATGGCGTTGAGCCTGCCGACTTCAACTCTTATGGCTCACGCCGCGGCAACCACGAGGTCATGATCCGCGGCACGTTTGCCAACGTACGTTTGCGTAACCAGCTTGCACCGGAAACCGAAGGCGGGTACACGCGTGATTTCACGCGGACTGAAGGGCCCGTCACCACAATTTACGACGCATCACGCAACTATCTGCAAGCAAATACACCACTGGTGATTCTTGCCGGTAAAGAGTATGGTTCGGGCTCATCGCGAGACTGGGCTGCGAAAGGCACGGTTCTACTGGGTGTACGCGCCGTTATTGCTGAATCATATGAACGCATCCACCGCTCTAACCTGCTGGGCATGGGTGTACTACCGCTTCAATTCCCCGATGGCCAAAGCGTCGAAACGCTTGGGCTGACCGGCGAAGAAAATTTCGATATTTCAGGCATCGAGGCCTTGAATACCGACACCATTCCCAAGACTGTGACGGTCAAAGCGGGTAATGTGGAGTTTGAGGCTATTGTAAGAATTGATACCCCCAGCGAGGCGCAGTACTACCGCAACGGCGGCATCATGCAATATGTGTTACGCAACTTACTTGATTAACCTATAAGTTACCGTTATTTGGTATCCGGTAACACTGGTCAAACTCTTGTTACTACTATAAAATTGGGGCTACCAATAGAAAGGTAGCCCTTTTTATTGCAGGACGCACGGTTATGCTTCAAGAATACGGGCCGGAAACCCGTAGCTCCGCCGTGCCGAACGGCGAGTATAGCCGTATGAAAACCACCATTAACACTGGTTCTGTTCGCTTTCCGCAACAAACAAACTTACAAATAGCTGACACAACACCTATTCCCGTGTTGTACTCCACACTCACAATAACCACACTGATACACTAGTTATTAGTTTAGTAACTTTAAGTTGTATCGGTAACATACCGTTTTACTTGGTTTTTTGGTTGTGAGTCACGAGTTACAAAGGAGATAGGGTGCTGTTGCGACACTCAGTTGTTATTGCCGTAACGTGTGTAATGGGTTTGGCCACGAGTATTGCCGTTGGTCAGGAGCGGGCTGCGCCCTACGAAACACTCGGGGAAACTGTGGAAAAAGCCATTTTCACTAACCCTGAAGTACGTGCACAGTTCCAGACATTCATTGCGTCTTTGGAAACACAAAACTTTACAAGAGGCGACCTCCTCCCGTCTGTGGATCTGCAGGCGCAGTTTGGGCGTGAACAACGCGCGAATATCCCTGGCAGTCCCTCTCAGAACTGGACACGTCACGGCTACACATTGCAGCTCACTCAACTTCTTTACGATGGGCAGGCAACCGCCAACAGCATTCGACAACAAGGTTTTGAAAAACTATCCGCCTATTACGAATTGCTGGCCACCACCGATAGTCTCGCAACAGAAGCCGTTAACGCATACCTGGATGTCCAGCGTTTTCGTGAAATGGTGCAATACGCCGAAGAGAATTACGCCATTCACGAAAAAACCATGACGCTTATCCGCGAACGACAGGAGTCCGGTGTTGGGCGCGGGGTCGACTATGAGCAGGCAGCCGGCCGTTTGGCCTTGGCACAGAGCAATCTGATGCAAGAAAACAACAATTTGAATGATGTTGTTCAGCGCTACCGACGAATAGTGGGTCAATACCCCCCCGACGTTTTATCGCCCCCTCCCGATGTATCGGACAAAATCCCCAAAGAGCCGCCCAATTTTCGATCTTCCCTGGTAGAAAACCCCAGCATTTTGTCGAAGCAGGCACTGGTTATCGCGGCCAAAGCCAGTCGTGAGGCGGCCAAAGGTCAATTTGCTCCTGTTGTAGAGCTTCGAGCGTCAACCGGGCGTGACCGGCCGCAGGAAGACCCCACTGCTCATGACATTCAGACATCGAATGTTCAAGTCGTCATGTCCTACAACCTTTATCGGGGCGGCAGCGATTCAGCGCGCGTGCGACAAACGGCAGCGCAATGGTACGCGGCGCGCGACGTGCGCGACTACACCTGCCGCAACCTGCAGCAGGAACTTTCCACGGCATGGAATAATATTCAGCGTCTGCGTCAACAGCGCCCCTACCTGGAAGGGCATGAGGCGGCTATGGAGAAAGTGCGGGTGGCGGCAGAGCAACAATTTGAAATCGGCCAGCGCTCACTGCTCGACCTGCTGGATACCTCAAATGAACTGTTTGATTCACGGCGTGCACTGGCAAACGGCGTGTATGATCTGCTGCAAGCCGAATATCGTTGGATAGCGCTTTCACATCGACTATTGCCTGTATTAGGCCTAAGCCAGCCACACGAACAAAGCGTGCCTGAAAATACGGAACTCAGCCTGCCCGAAAGCAGTCTGGATAATTGCATGACACCCACCCCAGACACACGCAATCTCGCCCCGGTCAAAGTCACTTACCGGGACGACATGCAACCGCCCCGCATCAGCCCATTAAACACCGGCGTTGCGGATGATTCATCAACGTTAAATTAACTGCGATGTACCATGTCCAGACCCATGCTATCGATTGTGCCGCCGCCTATGGAAGAGGAAGAAAAAAAGCCCAACAAAGTTGAGCTCTCTGAGCTCGACGCAGAGTTTATTCGCGTACTGGAAGACTTGATTGATGCCCTGATCGCGAATGGCACGTTACGACTCACCGACCTGCCGCCCCAAGCTCTGCAAAAACTGCAACAACGAAAAAAAGCGCGTCAACGTTTGCGTGACTCGCTGAATTTATTGGATGACGATGACGAGAGTCTTTTCTAAGTCGAACGCAGCACCGGCGGAAGAACCAGCGCCAGAAACAGAAGACGCGAACCCTGCGAATGATTCTGTTTGGCGGTTACCGCCGCACACCGTGCACGACGACCCACTCCTGAACTGCCTGGTTGATATTACCAAGCTGTTCGGTAACCCCTGCACGGCACAAACGTTGGCCGGGGGTTTACCGTTGGTTGAAAACAAACTCTCACCTTCGTTACTTTCCCGGGCTGCAGCACGCGCGCAATGTTCGGCTCGCCTGCTGAGGCGCGAACTGGACGAAATTCCCACGTCATTATTACCCTGCATTCTGCTGCTCAAGCGTAATCGCGCATGCCTGCTTCTGGAAATTCGACCTGACAATTATCTAGTCCAATTTCCAGAAATTGGAACGCCTTGCGAAATCAGTAAACAGGCGTTGGAAGCCGACTACACAGGCGTCGCCGCTTTCATCCGCCCACAGTTCCGCTTTGACGCACGCTCCCCCGAGGTTGAGAAGAAGCGCAAAGGGCACTGGTTCTGGAACGCCGTGTTTGATAATCGCCGCCTGTATCGCGACGCACTGGTTTCAGCTTTTCTCATTAATTTCTTCGCCTTGGTCACGCCCTTGTTCACGATGAATGTGTACGATCGTGTGGTACCGAATAACGCAATGGACACACTATGGGTGCTTGCTATTGGTGTGTTCGTGGCCATTGTGCTGAATTACATTCTGACCACAATCCGCGCCCACGTGGTTGACACTGCCAGCAAACGTATCGACGTGAAACTTTCTGCACAAATCATGGAGCAAGTCCTTGATTTGAAAATGGAAAGCCGACCCGTTTCAGTCGGTTCCTTTGCCGCCAACTTACGTTCCTTTGAGTCCGTGCGCGACTTCATCGCCTCGGCCAGCCTTACCACTCTGGTCGATCTGCCCTTCGTGCTGATTTTCCTGGCTGCACTCATGTGGATCTCGCCATGGATGGTGATTCCGCCTGCCATTGCCATTGTGATTGTGCTGATTGTTTCCTGGATTGCCCAGGCAAAAATGGCGCGCATGGTGGAAGAAACCTTTAAAGCCAGTTCTCAGCGCAATGCTGTATTGGTTGAAGCTTTAGGCGGCATCGAAACGATTAAAACCCTTAACGCCCAGGGTAGTGCCCAACGCACTTGGGAAAACACGACAAAATTTCTCGCCCAACTTGGCTCCAAAATCAAATTTCTGTCGGCTGCGACTGTCGGCTTTGTACAAACGGCCCAACAACTCGTTACCATTGCTGTGGTCATTATTGGCGTGCTGCTTTTACAGGATGCCGCAATGACCTTGGGCGGAATTATTGCGTCTTCAATGATCGCGGGGCGCTGCCTGGCCCCGCTTGGCCAGGTTGCCGGCCTAATGATGCAGTATCAAAATGCGCGCACCTCATTGGAATCGATTGACGGGTATATGAAAATGCCGATCGAACACCCGCCAAGCCGCACTTACGTTCCGCGCGCTCATCTGGAAGGTAGTATTGAGTTCCGGGGGGTTAGCTTCGCTTATCCGGGATCAAAAGAAAATGCGCTGAACGGCATTAACCTGAAAATTAACCCAGGTGAAAAAATCGGCATTATCGGTCGCATTGGTTCAGGTAAATCGACACTGGAAAAATTAATTCTCGGCCTCTACGCACCCAGCGAAGGCAGTGTCTTGATCGACGGTATCGACATACGCCAAATCGACCCGGCCGATGTACGGCGTGCGGTGGGTCATGTTCCTCAAGACCCGGTTTTATTCTATGGCACCCTGCGACACAACCTCACCTTGGGCGCTCCCTTTGTTGACGATGACGACATGTTAAGCGTAGCCGCCGTGGCGGGCGTCGACGAATTCGCGGCCAATCATCCCGACGGCTATGACATGATTATCGGCGAGCGCGGCGACTCCTTGTCGGGCGGCCAGCGACAATCGATTGCCGTGGCACGCGCCCTCATCAACAACCCCTCCATATTGCTGCTCGACGAACCCAGCAGCAATATGGATCACCAGAGCGAAGCGGCGCTTAAATCCAGACTGCGTAAAGCATGTGAAGGAAAAACCATGCTGATTGTGACGCATCGCACAGCCATGCTGGAAATCGTAGACCGCTTACTGGTTGTCGACGGAGGCAAAATTGTTGCCGATGGGCCGAAAGCACAAGTGGTGGATGCTTTGCGCCAGGGTCAGGTTAGTCGGGCGAGGAACCGTTCATGACGGGAAGGCGTCGTCGTTCCGTTCTGGGCTGGCTTTTCTACCCGATCTGGCCCGGCCCACGCGATCTTGTTTATTTTCTGGTTATCGGCAAACGTTCGAAAGATCAGTTATCGGACAAGGCGTTGCTCGATGATGCGCAGTGGGCCATTTCCGAGCAACAAGCCAGCGGCTCGAGAATCTTATTGTGGTTCTCTTTAATTGTTATTGCCGCGTTTTTTATCTGGGCATCGCTAGCGCAAATTGACGAGGTTGTAAAGGGAAGCGGCAAGGTTGTGCCGTCACGCCAGGTGCAAATCGTTCAAAGTCTCGACGGAGGCATCATTGAAGAAATAATGGTGCGTACCGGTGAAGAAGTGCAGGTCGGGCAAGTACTTTTGCGCATTGATACCACACGCTTTTCCTCCAGCTTGGGTGAAAGCCGTGCCGAATGGCTGGCATTACTGGCCAAAGCCGCACGATTACAAGCATTAGCGGAGAACACGCCTTTCCAGGCACCGGAGATTGTTCTGGAAGAATCTCCGGAGGTAGCCGCTATGGAAAGGGAGCTATGGCAGAAACGTACCGAAGAAATCGCGATAGCGATCAACATCGCGCGCGACCAGTTAGTACAACGCCAGCAGGAACTGCGTGAAACACAAGCAAATCTTGCTCAGGCCGCCTCCAGCTGCCAATTGACCTCACGAGAACTGAACGTTACCAAACCGTTGCTAAAAAGCGGTGCGGTATCCGAAGTTGACCTTTTACGTTTGCAACGCGACGTTGCCAAGTTTTGCGGGGAAGAACAAGCCGCCAAAGCGCAGATTGAGCGCCTCCAAGCTGCGATTTCCGAATCGCAAAGCAAGCTCGAAGAGGCGGAAATAAGCATTCGAAATACTGCCCGCAATGAGTTGTCTGATGTTCGCTCCCGTTTGGCAGCCCTTTCTCAAAGTCAACTGGCGCTCGCTGACCGAGTTCGTTTAGCCGATATTAGATCACCCGTTAACGGTACCGTTAAAACAGTCCTCACCAATACTGTAGGCGGTGTGATTGAACCGGGTGAAGAAGTACTGGAGATTGTTCCAAACGACGATACATTACTGCTGGATGTACGCGTCAGCCCACGTGACATCGCTTTCTTGCGCCCAAATCAAGAGGCTGAGGTTCGATTCACCGCTTATGACTTCGCAGTTTATGGCGGCCTGGATGGCGAGGTGGAACAAATTGGCGCCGATACCTTCACCGACGAAGACGGCAACGCCTACTACAACATTAAGGTCCGCACCGACCAGAATTATGTGCGCAGCCCCGACAACCCGATTATTCCGGGGATGGTGGCTGACGTTAGCATTCTGACCGGTAAACGAACTGTGATGCAGTACCTTTTGAAACCCATTTTGCGTGCAAAGAACAACGCACTGACAGAACGATAAAAAAGAGCGCACATAATGAGCATTCCGGTACTACTGATTACACAGGATGACAATTTGTGGGAGCACTGGCGGAAAATTAACGCTCAAAGCTGGGCGCCCGCGCGTGGTCATGACCTGTCGGACCTGGACCGTTGGCGTCAACATGGCAGAGCTCTTGTTATTCTGGACCGTCAACTTCCAAAACTTCCGGACTGGGATGACCCGCAATGGAAAAAGCATTTCCACGACCTGCAAATCGTCATTGCCAGTATTCGCCCTAACGATCACGAGGCCTCAAGAACCTTTACCGCCGGGAGCAGCGGCTACTTGCATGCTTATAGCCCCATTCCGGTCTTGGAGAGCGCACTTCAAAGCGTCAGTGCAGGCAGTGTCTGGATGGGCCGCTCCCTGGTTAACCGAATCCTGCAAGAGATAGATCGTCGTCTTAAGCCCGGTCAAGAAAGCAAGGCGCAGGCCTGGGCAGACTCATTAACCTTACGCGAAAAAGAAGTGGCGCAGCGCGCCGCCGTGGGACGAAGCAACCAGGAAATCGCCGATGAGCTGGGTATCACCGAGCGCACCGTACGAGCGCACATGACCGCTATTTTTGAAAAGCTGGGTGTAGCCGATCGTCTGACGCTGGCTCTGAAAGTGCACGGAATCAGCGCAAACTAAACACTAGACTCCGGTTTCGCATCTTGTTCGGAGCGCTCTAGATAAATACCCTGCCGCATTAACAAATTCGCCGTACCCTGATCGGGGACGTCATCGGCCAGCACGCTGATTTTTAGCTTTCGCGCCGTTTGAATAACTGCGCCTAACAAGTTCTGGCTGCCGGGGCTGCCCAGAACACCCGCCACGAAATCACCACCAATTTTCAAATAACTAAACGGCGCCTGATGTAAATAAATAAGCGCTTCGGGCTGATTGCCCAAATTGCGAAGGCCAACCTTGGCACCACACGCAACAACATCCCGGCAAAACGCCTGTACTTCCGCCGACCCTGACACCAATGCGAACGCATCAACCTCAAGACACAAGCGCGATACAACATTTGCCGGCGCCGCATGCAGCAAACTCACCACCGTCGGCGTAAACTTTCCGTGTAACAAAGATGCTAAAGAAACCCGAAGTACCAACTCCTCGGGGTTATCGGTCAGCCAGGCTAGCGCGAGCTGAATCGCTTTTAAATCGCATTGACTTGAATAACCCAACCTCTGAGCTGCCGGCATAAACAAAAAGCCGGGAATTGCCGTTCCTTCACGACTTTGATCAAGCAAAATCAATAACGCCTCGTAGCGCTTGATCTCACCCAATTCATTGTGATAATGGCGATGGGTATAACTCAGCACCAGGCCATCATGCTCGAGCGCATGGCCAATAAGTTCCGACCACTCGGTTTCGCTTGGCGCCGCCTTGCTTTCCAATACCTGCATAGGCTGAGCAACGTATTCAATATCTTTATGACCCGAGCTTTCCGCACGCATCAAGGCATGATCAAGGGCTGATAAAACCGTACTGACGTCGCCGTATTGCCCCGCATCAATCAGCGCGTAAGCCCAACGCGATACTCCGCCTTCTCGTAACGTAACCTGTAACTGGGTGAGCGTTTTTCGTACATGCTGGGCCAGCCGAATAGCATCCAGACTACTTGGGGTTAGCATTAAAAGCACAAAATCGGACCCATTCAGCCGGGCGAGCACGCAAGGAATATCGGGAAACTGTTTCACCGCCGCGAGCACGCGCTCCCCCACCGTTTTAAGCCATTCATCGACCTGAACACGTGACAAGGCCCGGTTGATTGCGGCGAGATCGCGCTGACGAAACAGCAAAATATGGCCCTCAACCGCTGCATCCCGAGCTTGCTTTTCCATGCGCCGCCGCAAATCGTTCACAAAATACTTTCGATTCGCCAAACCGGTGACCGGGTCGCGATTCAACTCCAGCTCCAGCGATTCGATACGGCTATCGAGCTCGGCCTGGGTCGCCTTGATGCGTTCGCGTGCCTGGCCAATGGCGTCGGATACATCGTGTAGCTCACTAAAATTTGACTCAGCCGCTTCAGTGAGCATGGGAGTCGACTGTCCGTTTACACTGATGGCTTCCAACTGCGTTGTAATTTCCCGCTTCAATGCACGACGGAACCAACGCACCAAAATGATGGCAAACAACGCCCAAATAACCCCCACCCCAATCACAATGAACAACAGACGGAAAACGCTATTCCAAAGTGATTGCAAAGCATATTGATCATCAGCCATGACTGAAATCGTGCCAATGCGTTGCCAACCATCGGTAACTTCCCTGACCTGCGCTTTTGCGTTGAGCGTAACCAAACCCGAAAACCAATCGGGCACCGCTTTAGGCTGAGCGGCTCGGTCGAGTTCTAAGCGGAACACATCATTTTCGGCCGTTGGTGTGAACACGATTTGCTCGAACTGACCACTATCAAATAATGCGGTAACAAGCAGTTCGCGAGTGGCGCGGTCTTGATTACCGGGTTGCGACATCAACAACGCAAGAGTAGAAGCCGCGTTCCGGCTTTGCGCCTGAAGTTCGTCGTTTAAATACTGACGCGCCGTATCCAGGCTAACAAACAACGTTCCAGCCAAAATACCGGCCACAACCAGCGTCACGCTAAGCAGCAATTGTTTTAGTAGTGACATAATCCGAGCCCTGTAAAAAGCATCATGTATCCGCTCATGGTGTAAACCCTTGATTCTGCATTCGTTGCATCAGCGTTCGCCAACGGCCGATTTGGTTAACCGACGCCGGCTTGGCGCCCGGCACGTAGATACCCTGAACATTAAAACTGAAAACCGGCGTGAGGTCGCCACGTTCGCCGGCCGGCTTAATCGTGTCGATTAAGCTGTCGAGCACTAATGGTTCTGCAGTTGGGTTTTCGTAATACCCCAGCACCATATGCGCGATTGCCGCATTCTGAACCTGAGCACGTACATAGATAAAACGCAGTTTCTCGGGCGAAACCCCCAAGCTGATCAAAGAAAAATATTTGCCGATGACGAAGTCTTCGCAATCGCCCAAACCTTTGCCCAGACTATCCAGCGGAGTAGCCCAAAAATCGGTTTGATTCCACACATCACGATCTTCGGCCTGGCGCACCGACCTGTTCCAAAACCGGTTAACAACAGATAACTGGGCAATTTGCGCGAGACCCTGTGCGCTTTCAAGTGCCTTGAACCAATCCTGAACTGCAGCCTGCCCTTTATTGCCATAAAGGCGCCGGCCTTGCTCGACCATGGTGTCCGCCTCAAAAAGCGTCAGCCCCTGGGCACGAGAGAGGATAGGAAAAAGTAATAGCGCGACCAGCCCGATAACGGGCAGCCAATTTCGACGCGAGAAAACGCATGCAAGCGTATCGGGTAGGCGCATGCAACGGATTGTAAACGTATTTTCGGGTGATGCGTCGGTAACCCGCGCGCGGCGGCAAGCTCAACAACCTAACAGAGCCTACCGCCGCGGGACCGCGTCATGAAGATGAGTCTATTTTCAACTTCCCGTCGTTGATGAGGTTCTGGATTAATTGGTTCTGATCAGTATACGAACCCATCAAATCGGCATTCTCAATCACAATTTCATGATCGTAGCCGCTTCCATCGACACCCAATTGCCCTGTCGTTGAAACCTTAATTACCGTATTAGTCACACCATTTTCCTCGTTCAGGCCAATGTGCAGAAACTCGGTAATGTCACCTTCAAGGTTCGATTCGGACAACAAATCGCTCAGGTCGAGCTGATCGGCACCAAGTGGATCCGAACCTCCCATCCCAAAGTCTTTCACGACATCAGTGGACGCAGGATCATCAGGATCAGCAAGCTCCCATTTGAAGACATCGTCACCGCCCCCCCCGAACAACACATCGGAACCCGCGCCACCGATCAGGGTGTCATTCCCATCGTGGCCAACCAGCAAGTCGTCACCGTCATCACCTTCAAGGGTGTTGTCGGATTGATTCCCGAAAATAGCGACGTCTTCTGAAGACTCTACAGGATCGTCGTCGTGATCATGATCATCATCGTCGTCGTCATCATCGTCATCTTCGTTGCCGTTATCATCATCATCGTCATCGTCATCGTCATCGTCATCGTCGTCATCAGCTTCCTGGTTATCAACCGAAACCGGCTCGACCAATACCTCATCAGTCACTGTTTCCGAGTCTCCTCCGACCGACTCTGTCGACGTTACTGCTGCAGTAATGGTGAATGGCGCGGTACCCAACGGGGTGGTCATCGTCAGGCCAGGCAAGTCATCGATATGCACTAACCAAGTACCATCCTGCTGCAGTTCACCCGCACTTAATGTGACTGCCTCGGGAATGCCAGACAAAACAACGGCAGAGAGTGTTTCACTACCATCGTTATCACTAAGCTCGACGGAAATGTCGACTGAACGCGTCTCATATCCGGTCGCTTCATACGAGGCTTCCACTTCACCATAATACGAAGTGCCATCGCCGAAAATAATATCGTCGATCTTATGATGTTGAATTGAATAGCCCGTCTCCCTATCGCTGATCATCGTCCAGCTTTCTCCGTTGGGAGGCGTAATAATGTAAGCGTCACGCGGCTTGCTCAGGAAGATCACGTCGATGTCTTTTTTACCCCCTGCGGCAGCGTTAACCATGAGTCCGTCCATGTCGGACGTGATGTCACCACGCACTACGTAAACGTCGGAACGTTTGTTGTTGTCGCCGACATCGCCCTCGTCCAGATACCGAACCGTGACCTTGCCATTTGTATCGACCTGACCATTTTCGTAAGTGAAAGACCGATTACCAGGCAAATCAATTTCAAGCGTTGTATCGCTATACGTGACAGTTGGCTCTCCCACTGAAATAGATAGTTCCGGCGCATCTGCTTCTGGGTTTAAATCGACAAACACATCAGTTTGGGTGCTGGCCTCAGCCGCGGCACCTGCTTGGGCCGACCCTTCGCTGGAATAAGCCGTAGCCTGAATAGTGAATGGCTCGGTACCGATTGGAACCTGGATGGTGACCGAGGTGCTCAACGGCGACACGCCGCTTGTGTTCTCGATATACCAATCGCCGTTCTCCAACTGGGTCGCACCGACGACCGTTGCACCTGCAGGTACACCGCTTAACACCACACCTGTCAGTGTTTCACTGCCGTCAGTGTCGGTAAGCGCAGCCTCAACATTCACCTCAATCTCGTCGTAGCTACCTTCTTCAGCCACCACCTCAAGATTAGGAATGGGACCTGGGTTCTGAGTGTTACCACTACCAATACTCTGGCCATCTCCAAACAGAATCCCACGAATATTGTTCAGATTAATCGTTAAGCCTGAATCAAGGTCCTTAATGGCAACACTGATGTTGGGAATACCATTATTAACGTTAATGTTCAGGTTACTGATCTGATAGTTCGAGTAATCCTTATTGAAGTAAACGTAATCGTTATTTCCACTAATGCCATACAGGTTTTGCCATTGATTGCCACTATGGCCTTCAACCACCGTATCAAAATCACCCACGATGGCGATAATGTCGGTTGCAGAACTGTTGTTATTAATATTGCCGCCGGTGCTGGAACTGAAAGGCGGCATGAGCAACTGCCCCGAAAGACCAGAAGCCTCAAGGTCATTTTCAGAAATCATCAACGCAATACCGGCGAAAGCCATGACAGTTTGCGCAGTCCCTTCAACCCGATTTACAGACCCCACCTCGACTTCAATCGTAGGCGCGTCTGCTACAGGTTTGATGTCAATACGCAGCGTTGCTTCATCGCCTTCGTTTTGCTCGTCGTAAGGTTTGAAACTGATTTCAGCATAATCTTGTTGGTTATTACCAGTACCCGTGGCGTCATCACCATCCCAACCTGATTCGTTAGCAGCAGGCATGAAGCGCAACTTTCCTGCGTCGATATCTGCTTTGCTAATCTCAAACGGGCCACCAGACAGATCAATCGCAACCCATTCCGGCTCCGGTGCATCGGGATTACTGGAGAACTGCAACACACCGTTTTGTGGGAGTCCTGTAATCAAGACACCCTCGGCCGATGAACCCGAATCATCGGAGATGTTGAAATCACCCCAGCTTATATCCAACGGTGTGTCTTCCGTACCGGTCACTTGATCTGGGCCTGCAATAGGCGCCAGATCAATGTCATACGTGCGGCTTGTTGTAGCGGAAGTTGTGTTTCCAGCCAAGTCTGTCGCGCTGACCACAGCCGTTAAAGTATTGTTTTCCGCTAAAACTGAACCGGGGACAGAGACCGACCACGTGCCACCAGAGACCGTGGCTTCGTAGCTGTTCTCACCCACGGTGATCGTTACCGTGTCA